>JAHDWY010000516.1 GCA_023384315.1 Candidatus Hydrogenedentota bacterium
GTCGAACACCAGTTTCGCCATGGGCTCGAGATCGAAGTAGGTAATTTCCCGTCGGTATAGCTTGTAGAACAATTCCTCGACCGAAGAGCACCCCGCCCGTTCCACGAATTTCCGGGTCAACAAGGTTTCGGGAATGATGCCGTCGCGAGCCTGCCAGACTTTCTGAATTCCCTGGCGCCCAATATCAGAGCCTGAACAAATGTCGCCAAATTCCGGGCCCAGCCCGCCGACGCGCGCATGGTCACCGGCGCGATTCTTGCCGGCGGAGACGCAGCCCGTGCCGCAGGCAATCACAATTCCGTATGGCTCACGCGTACCGCCGCGCAGGCCGGCCATGGAATCGTTCTGAAAATCCCGCGGGATGTCGCCGAACAAGGGTGTAAAAATCTCCCGCTCGAGCATTACGTAGTCTTCCGGGATATCGGCCCCGGCGATACCCATACCGATGGCGTCGATATCGGTGAGCGCCAGCCCGGCACAGGCGAGCGCCGATTCGACGGCCTTCCGGTTCTCCTCTCGTGCGGGCCCTACGCCGTGGAATTCATAGTTCCCCGTGCCCGCCTTGCCAAATCCTTTGATATGGCCATTTTCGTCGCCGATCAGGCAGAAGGTTTTGGTGCCCCCTGCATCCAACCCCAGATAATGCTTCATGAAATCCTCTTTTCCACGACGCTCAATATGCAACGGCGCGCGAGACCGAAGTCCCGCGCGCCGATTCCACTACGCGTATCGAATTCGTCCGGCTTAATTGCCGCGAACTTGCCGGAGGCGTTCCCGTGCTTGATCCGTGACTTCCGAAAGCGGATAGTTCTCAACCAAGTCCGTCCAAAGTTCGATGGCGCGCTGCGTTTGCCCCAGGGCGATGTGACAATCCGCCTGGCGCGTCATGGAATACGCGGCCTTCAGGTTGTCCGGTCCCGGGTAATTACTCCGCACCTTCTCGAACTCGGCGATGGCTGTTTCGTTCTGTCCCAGCTTCCGAAACGACTCCGCTTTCCAGAACTGGGCGTTTGCCGCATTATTCGCCGTCGGATACCGTTGCAGGAACCCGTCGTATAATGCAATCGCCTGCTCGTAATCGTCGTTCAGGAAGGCCTGCTGCGCCTTGTTGTACTCCGTCAACGCGTTGGAAGCGGCGTCGCCGGCCGGAGGCGCCTCCGGTACCGGAGCTTCCGACATCGCGGCAGGCGGGATCTCAGCGCCACCAGCTGGGGGGGTAACGACAACCGGAGGCTCGAATCCTGGCGCCGCTCCACTGCGAGGCCCGGATCGCCCGAATTCCTGGTAGATGACCGTGGCCAAGCGATCCAGTGACTCCTGGAGCGCTTCCAGCTTCGCCTGGTTCTCCTCGACCTTGGTCTGCAGCTGACGCGTGGTCGTTTCGCTCGCTTCGACCTTTGCCGTCAGTTCTGCCGCGGTCTCGTTGAGTTGCGTGATCCGCGGGCCGAGGTCTGTTTCCAGATTCTTCGCAATGCGATGGGTCGCATATACGGAATTGGCAACCTGATCGCCGCTGGAGCTCGTCGTAGCACAACCGGAACTGAGCGCTGCCAACGCCGTCATCCCCGCCAGGGCAGTCCTGAAACGCATGGTACATGTACCCCTATCGGTTCGCTTTGTTGAACTCACAACGCCGGTTCTGCGCCCACGCTGCTTCCGTGTGACCCAAGTCCACCGGATCTTCTTCACCGTAGCTGATCGTGATCAGACGGTCGCCGGAAATCCCCAAGCGAATCAGGTGGTCGCGGGTCGCCAAAGCGCGCTTTTCGCCGAGAGCCAGGTTGTAATCCTGGGTACCCCGCTCGTCGCAGTGCCCTTCAATCTGCACATATACGTTCGCATACTGCTTCAAGACTTCCGCATTGTGACGCAGCGTCTCAAGGGCATCCGGGCGCAGCGTGTAGCTGTCGTAATCAAAATAGATGGTCCGCACGCCTTCGGCGGACTCAAATACGAGGGATTCCACGTCAACATCCGGCAGGCCGCTTCCCGTCGTTTCCTCGGGTCCCGGTCCCGTGGGGGTCGTGGTGGTCAGCCCCGGGTCAATGGGAGCCGGTTTCTTGCTCTTACACCCCGTTGAAACGGCTAGCGCAAGAACGATACAAAGCCCGCACAGCATTCCACTCCGCAGGTAGCTCATGTGAAAGAATCCTCCAAGGTCAGTTTTTTGTGGTTTCAATTCTACCTAATCCGCAAAATACGATCAAAATCAGTTAGTTCCAATGACTTGTATGCCCGATCGGCCCCCAAAGTTTCCTTAAATGGGAATTTCAATGATTAGGCCGTTTGAGCGGGGTCGATCACGCTCATATTGTACACCAAACCGTATATGTCCTCAAGATCTTGTAATGCACCGCGCGGCGTCTTCAACTTGCGCTCGCGTATCGCACTGACGCGTTCACCTCCATGTTCCACACCATTCTGGCACGACCTGTAACGCGAGGATTGCCCGCAACCCGTGACCATGCGACCGTGCTCAAATTCGAAATCCGAAGCACGAAATCCGAAACAAATTCAAATGTTTCCAATCCAAATAATCAAAACATAAACCAAGACAGGCTGGCCTGCCATAACTTGGCGTCAGACATGTTTGCGCCCGGCTCTTCCCAAGGGGCTAACACTGCACCCCTCACACCGTTGTGCAATCATTTGGAATTTTGGTCATTCGTGCTTGTTTCGTATTTCGAAATTTGCAATTACCTAAAGCGCCAGATTCTCCCGAATGCTGCTGACGGCCGCCTCGATGTCTTCGGCGTGGCCAAAGGCGCTCAACCGGAAAAACCCTTCACCGCTGGGCCCGAACCCGGACCCGGGCGTGCCCACCACGTGGGCCTCATTCAGGAGCTTGTCGAAGAACTCCCATGAACTCGTGCCGTTCGGGGTCTGCATCCATACGTAGGGCGCGTTGACGCCGCCGTACACGGTGAGGCCCAGCGTTTCGAGTCCGTCCTTGATGGTTCGGGCGTTCTTCATGTAATACGCCACCATCTCCGCGCACTCGCGCTGTCCTGCTTCGGACATGACCGCGAGACCGCCTTCCTGCACGATATTGGATGCGCCGTTGAACATGGTCGTCTGGCGCCGATTCCAGAGGCGATGAACTTTCCCGGCCTCCGCGTTCTCGCAGATGAGGGCCTTGGGCACCACGCTCCAGCCGAGGCGCACGCCGGTGAACCCGGCCTCCTTCGAGAAACTGCTGATCTCAAGAGCGCACTCCGTTGCCCCCTCGATCTCGAAGATCGACCGGGGCAATTCCGGGTCGCTGATGAACGCCGCGTACGCGGAGTCGAAAATGATGACGGCCTTCACGTTGCGCGCATAGTCGACAAATGTCTTCAACTGTTCCCGGGTTGCCACGGCCCCCGTGGGATTATTCGGACTGCATAGGTAAATGAGATCGACTTTGCCCTCGGGCACTGCCGGGATAAAGCCATTGTCGGCGGTACACGGCATGTAGACGAGCCCCTGAAACCGCCCGTCCTTCCATTGCCCTGTCCGGCCGGCGATGACATTGCTGTCCACATACACGGGATACGCGGGATCCTGCACCGCGACAATATTATCAACGCCGAAAATGGACTGAATATTCGCCGAATCGGGCTTCGCCCCGTCACTAACAAAGACTTCATCCGGCTCGATGGACACCCCGAGACCCCGGTATCGATCCGCCAAGGCCTGCCGAAGTTCTGTATTCCCCTGCTCTGCACCGTAGCCGGTATAGGTTTGCACGTCAGCCAGCTTGTCGACCCCTCGGTGGAGGCCCGCAATGACCGATGAGGTCAGCGGCTCGGTCGTATCGCCGATTCCCAGGCGCATGATCTTGGCATCGGGGTGCTCCGCCTGAAAGGCGCGAGTTCGTTTGGCGATTTCGGGAAACAGATACCCCGCCTGAAGCTTGTCGTAGTTCAAGTTCAATGTTGCCATGACTGTGAATTCGGCTCCTATCTTTCGTTCCCACGCTGAGAAGGGGCAAGATGATACCTGAAACTACTTCAACGATGCACATCTTTGGATAGGTGAATGGACGATTCGCGCAGGTCCGCAGGATTATTCGCTAAGCCTCCGGGGAGTCCTCGT
>JAHDWY010000517.1 GCA_023384315.1 Candidatus Hydrogenedentota bacterium
CGGCCAACCGCGCGGGGCCGTTTTAGTAATCACTGGTGGTAGGACAAGAGCCATGAACAAACTGACCATAGAAGATTTGGACGTCAAGGGGAAGCGCGTCCTCATGCGGGTAGATTTTAACGTCCCGCAGAACGAAGACGGCAGCGTCCGCGACGATACCCGAATCCGCGCCGCGTTGCGGAGTATCAACTACGTGCGCGAGAAGGGCGGAAAACTGATCCTCATGTCGCACCTGGGCCGCCCTGGCGACCCGAACAAGGCCGAATCCGAAGAGGAGAAGGCCAAGATTCTCAAAAAGAACGCGACGCTCAAGATGGATCCCATCGCCGACCACTTGCGCAAGCTCGTCGGCGGTAACGTGAAGAAGGTGGACGACATCGTCGGGCCGGACGTGGAAGCGGCCGTGGCCGCGATGGAACCGGGCGACATCATTCTGCTCGAGAACACGCGCTTCAATAAGGGCGAGACGAAGAACAATCCCGAGTTGTGCGAGCAGCTTGCCAAGCTGGGCGACGTGTACGTGAGCGACGCGTTCGGCACCGTGCACCGCGCGCATGCCTCCACGGAGGGCGTCACCAAGTACGTGAGCCAGAGCGCAGCAGGATTTCTGGTTGCCAAGGAAATGGAATACTTCGGCCGGGTGTTAAACAGTCCGGATCGACCCCTCCTGGCCATCCTCGGCGGCGCCAAAGTCTCGGACAAGATTACGGTTATCGAGAATCTCCTAAACCTCGTCGACACGCTGGTCATCGGCGGCGGCATGGCCTACACCTTCATGAAGGCCCAGGGCTACGAGATCGGAAACTCTCTCCTCGACGAAGGCGGCATCGACGTTGCCAAGACCGTCCTGGCCAAAGCCAAGGAAAAGGGCGTTGAGCTGCTGCTCCCGGTGGACACGGTCGTTGCAGACGCGTTCTCGAACGACGCCAACACAAAGGTGGTCGGCCTGGGTGAGATCGAAGCCGGTTGGGAAGGGCTGGATATCGGCCCGAAAACCCTGGAGATGTTCTGCGACGCCATCAAGAAATCCAAGACGGTCGTATGGAACGGCCCGGTCGGCGTGTTCGAGATGGAGAAATTCGCAGTGGGCACCAAAACGATCGCGGACCTGCTCGCGAATTCCCCAAACATCACGAGCGTGATTGGCGGCGGCGATACGGCGGCGGCGGTAGCCCAGTACGGGCTGGCGGACAAGATGTCGCACGTGTCGACCGGCGGCGGCGCTTCCCTCGAAATGCTCGAAGGGAAGGAACTGCCGGGATTGGCGGCCTTGACGGACAAGTAGAAGAAAATCCGAAAACCGAAGCACGAAATTCGAAACAGATCCTAAAGTTTCAAATTCAAATGACCAAAACGCAAGATGCTTTGGGTAACTCTCGGTTTTTCTGATTTGGTCCTTCGTGCTTGTTTCGGATTTCGAATTTCGAATTTAGAATTTGGTTACATGGCGTTGCCTCGGTTGGCGGCGCGTTTAATACAGTACCTGGCTCTCGGGCGTGCAACTCACCGATGCCGAACTGGGACCGGGTGAATACGAAAGGAAACGGTGCAACTATGTCGACGATTACGAAAGAACGCAAGCAAGCCATCATCAAGGAACACGGGTCGCATGAAGGCGATACCGGTTCCGCGGAAGTCCAGATCGCGCTCCTCACGGAGCGTATCAACGATTTGACCGAGCATTTCAAGGCCCATCCGAAGGATTTCGGCGGCCGCCGCGGGCTGCTCAAGCTCGTGGGACGGCGTCGCCACCTTCTGAACTACGTGCGCAGCCTCGATGTCGAGCGCTACCGCGCCATCGTCAAGACGCTCGGTCTGAGGAAATAGGTATCAACGAAAGAAAAACATACACTGTAATGTTGCCTGGAACGTTGTGGGAGACGTTCCATCAAAAACGGAGAAAGAAAGAACAATGGTAGAACGTCTCTCAATCCCTATCGGTACGGAGGAGATCATCCTCGAAACCGGTAAAATCGCCAAGCAGGCCCATGGCTCGGTCATGGTCACTTGCGGTGAAACCATGGTGCTTTCCGCGGTCTGCGTGGCCCCGGAAGCCCGGGAAGGACAGGATTTCTTCCCGCTCACGGTCGACTATCGCGAGAAGAGCTTTGCTGCGGGAAAAATCCCCGGTAACTTCTTCCGGCGCGAAGGCCGCCCGACGGAGCGCGAAGTGCTGGTGTGCCGTCTCACGGACCGGCCCCTGCGCCCCCTGTTCCCCAAAGGGTTCCTCAACGAACTCCAGGTTTTCTCGACGGTCTTCTCGACCGATAACGAAAACAATCCCGACATCCTTTCCCTCATCGGCGCATCCGCGTCGCTGCACCTCTCGAAGGTCCCGTTCCTGGGTCCCATCGGGGCGGTGCGCATCGGCTTGATCGACGGCGAGCTGGTCGTCAATCCCAAGATGTCCGATATGGAGGAAAGCGAACTCGATCTGGTCGTCGCAGGCACGCTCGAAGCCATCACGATGGTGGAAGGCGCGGCGAACCAGGTCCCTGAGGAGAAGATGCTCGAAGCCCTCGAGTTCGGGCACAAGTACATCAAGCAGATCTGCGAGGCCATTGAGACCTTCCGCCAGCGCGCGGGCGTCGAGAAAATGGCCTACACTGAACCCACCAAGGATGAAGCCGTTACGGCGGACGTGGAAGGCATCGCTCTCGAACGGTTCAAGGCCCTGCTCGCCCCCATGGACAAGCAGGAGCGGGCCGACGGTATCAAGGCCCTCGAGAAGGAAGTCCACGAGACGCTTGCGGCTCGCTACGGCGAAGAATCGTACACCGAGAAGAGCGGCGAGATCAGCGCCGCGCTGGGAGCCCTCGAGAAGCGGCTCATGCGCGACCAGGTCATTACGACCAATACCCGCCTCGACGGCCGCGACCTGAAAACGGTGCGTCCTATCTCCATCGAGGTGGGCGTGTTGCCGCGCGTGCACGGGTCCTGCCTGTTCACCCGCGGTGAAACGCAGGCTCTTGTGACGACGACCCTCGGCACGAGCCGCGACGAGCAACGCCTCGACGAGCTGACCGGCGAAGAGTTCAAGCGCTTCATGCTGCACTACAACTTTCCGAGTTGGTCCGTTGGCGAGGTTCGCCGCATTTCCGGTCCGGGACGCCGCGAAGTCGGGCACGGCAAGCTCGCGGAACGCGCGCTGGAAGGGATCGTGCCCAACGAGGACGATCCGGAAGCCACCGCGTTTCCGTACACGATCCGTATCGTGTCGGACATCACGGAGAGCAATGGGTCCAGTTCCATGGCTTCCGTGTGCGGCGGTACGCTCAGCCTGATGGACGCCGGCGTGCCGGTGAAAGCCCCTGTGGCGGGTATCGCCATGGGACTCATCAAGGAAGGCGACGAAGCCCGCGTGTTGAGCGATATCCTGGGCGCTGAAGATCACCTTGGCGACATGGACTTCAAGGTCTGCGGTACGAGCGAAGGCATCACGGCGTTCCAGATGGATTGCAAGGTCATGGGCGTTTCGCGCGAACTGATGAGCCAGGCGCTTCATCAGGCGCGGGAAGGCCGCTTGCACATCCTCGAGAAGATGCGTGAATGCCTGGCCGAATCGCGCAGTGAGATTTCGCGCTTCGCGCCGCGCATCATCACGATCAACATCAACGTCGACAAGATTCGCGACGTGATCGGACCGGGCGGAAAGGTCATCCGCGAGATCCAGAAGAACTCGGGCGCCGAGATCGAGATCGAAGACGACGGTACCGTCAATGTCGCAGCCGTGGACGCCGAAGCGGCGCAGGCGGCGGTCGATATGATTCGCATGATTGTCGCCGAGCCCGAAGTCGGCCAGGTGTACCAGGGCAAGGTCACGCGGATCATGCCCTTTGGCGCCTTCGTGGCCGTCATGGGCGGTAAGGAAGGCCTTGTCCACATTTCGGAACTGGCCATTGGCCACGTTCGTGAAGTCACCGACGTGGTGAATGTCGGCGACGACGTTCACGTGAAAGTTACCGAGATCGACAAGCTCGGCCGCGTCAACCTTTCCAAGGTTGAAGCGGACCGCGAACTCGGTTTGATATCTGACGAAGATTACGCCGCCCATGA
>JAHDWY010000518.1 GCA_023384315.1 Candidatus Hydrogenedentota bacterium
GATGCGGGCTATTGGGACGGCATCTGGTACGCGTACAACGACGGGTACTTCGTCGACTACCACTACGCGTTCATCCTGGGCTTCAGCGAGGGCTACGACAACGCCTTCTGGCCGGACTACCTGGACTTCCTGTATTACGACGTCCACACCGAATACGAGAACGGCGGCTGGGCGGACGGGTACAACGACGGGTTCTCGGAGGGCCGCGTATTCGGCGCCTATGACTATGAAGCGGGACTGCCCTTCGACTGGCTCGACGCCCTCCTCGATTACGAGTCCGGCACGGACTTGTACTTCGACGAGGTCGATGTAGGAACCGGCGTGTACGGCCCGGTGTATCTCTACGAGTACGGCACCGATCCGACGACCTTCAAGAAGGCCGCCGCCCTCGGGCGCGGCGCCAAAGCGCCGCTCACGATTCGTCGCGATGGCCAGTTGAAGGGTGTCGATATCGAGTCGCGGTCCCTGTTCCGGGATCTGGATCCGCAAGCGAAACAAGATCTCCAGGTGACGCCGGATCAGAGCCTGCGAGACTCCATTGAACTGCGTCTCGATACGAGTTGGCTGCAGCGCGTTAACGCCTATTTGAACACGTACAAGTCTGCTGCCAAATCGACGACACTCCGCACGGGCAGAGCCCCGGCTGAATAACGCTCTCCTCTCCCCAGACGCCCGCCCTCGCTTGTGTACAGAGCGAGGGCGGGCGTACTTTTTGGGCGAACCCCGGTCGAACCCCGGTCGCGAAATACGGTAGGCTAAAGCTTCATCGATCGAGAAGAACTGAGAACCATTCGGTTCCACGCACCAAGAGGAGCGCGACACGATGGTATTGACACCGTCCACCATGATTCCGCTGGGGACACCGGCTCCGGATTTCCGCCTACCGGACACGACGGGCAAGATGGTTTCGCTCGTTGACTTCGCCGGCAGCAAAGCGTTGTTGGTCATGTTCATCTGCAACCACTGCCCCTATGTGAAGCATGTGGCCGATGAATTGGCCAATCTCGGCAGGGAGTACCAAGGCGAAGGAGTGGGCGTCGTGGCGATCAGCTCGAATGATGTGACCACCCACCCCGACGACAGCCCTCAGAAAATGGCCGAGGAGGCTCGAACCCGGGGGTACACGTTTCCCTATCTCTACGATGAATCGCAGGAAGTCGCCAAAGCGTATTCCGCCGCGTGTACGCCCGACTTCTTCTTGTTCGACGCGGACCAGAAACTTGTGTATCGCGGTCAACTCGACGACAGCCGGCCAGGGAACAATGCGCCAGTAACGGGCAAGGATTTGCGCGCCGCGCTGGATAGCGCCTTGGCAGGAAAACCGATTTCCAATGCGCAGCGTCCAAGCATGGGATGCAACATCAAGTGGAAACGAGGAAACGCGCCGTAAGGCCCGTATGCCGAGTCCCGAGGACAACGGCCGCTCACGTTATCCTTTAGGCTTGAAGTGATCGAAACCGATCGATTCGGGGCTCTCGCCGTGAATCCGTACGCCGGTCCAGGCGTCGGTCACCGTGCCCACCACGGTCGTCTGCACGCGAAACTCGTGGTGGAAGTCCTCCAGAATCTTCTCGGCACTCCGGGCGTCGATGGCGAAAACGAGTTCGTAGTCTTCACCGCCGGACAACATGAGCGGCAGCGGATCCAACCCATGTTCCCCGCAATATCGGGCCAGAGCGGGGCTGACCGGCAATCGTTCAGGTTCAAGGTCGATCCCGAGCCGGGATGCTCGTGCCAAGTGCCCCATGTCTTGGCAGAGACCATCGCTGATGTCCATCATGGCATGGACCTCGCTCCGCGCACAGAGCCACTGGCCCTCGAGCACGCGCGGATTCGGATACATATGCGCGCGAATCAATTCCTTGTCGTCGACGCCGTTGATCAAGGCGTGCAAACCCGCAGCCGAACTCCCCAAATCGCCGGTGACGACGATGCGGTCGCCTACCTTAGCGCCTCGTCTTCGAAGAAACCGGTTGCCGATGGCCTCCCCAATGGCGATGACGTCGATGGAGATCCCGTCGTTTGACCGCGTCGTATCACCGCCGACAATGACCGTCCCGAATCGGGACATGGCGCTGAGCATCCCTTGGTAAAGTTCTTCGATATAGGAGGTTCGCTCGGACGGCGGGCACGCAAGCGAGACGAGGCAATACAGGGGGGCGCCGCCCATGGCGGCAATATCGCTGATGCACGCCGCGGCCGCCTTCCACCCGATATCCGACGCCGCGACGCGATCGCGGCGAAAGTGAACGTTCTCAATGCACAAATCGGTGGTCACCAAAACAATGCGATCGGAAACGCGTAGTACCGCGCAGTCATCGCCGATGCCTTCAATCACGTAAGGCGAAGAAGGAATCAGCCGGGAAATACGGTCAATGAACCCGAACTCCCCCACGTCGCTCAAGCACCGCATGGTTTACTTCACTCCTTCCAACTCGCGCCACGCATCCGGAATGCACTCGATTACGTCCCGCGCGATCATCCCCCGTTGGGTGAACTTGCGCGCGGCAATGTCTCCCGCAAGACCCATCATGTACGCCCCTAGTCGCGCTGCGTCGTAGGGTTTCATTCCCTGTGCCAGCAGGCCGCCGGTAAATCCGGCAAGCACGTCGCCCGTGCCGCCGGTCGCGAGGCCGGAGTTCCCGGTGGGATTGATGCAGCACGCGCCATCCGGCGCCGCGATCACGGTGCCCTTCCCCTTCAGGACGACTACGCAACCGTGCTCTCCGGCGAATCGGCGCGCTATGCGCTCGCGATCGGCTTGCACATCCGAAGTCGAGCACGCCGCGAGACGAGCCATCTCACCCGGATGTGGCGTCAAAATCACAAGGGATTTGCATTGCTTGAGCAGCGCGACTTCCCGGCTCACGCAATTAAGCCCATCGGCATCGATGACCATCGGAATGGGGCAATCGCGGACAAACGCGGCAACAAATTGGCGCGTTTCTTCATGGGTCGAGACCCCTGGCCCCAACACGACCGCGTCGCGAGTTTCCGCTGCCGCCAAGGCGGGTTTTAATGCCTCTCTGTCAATAGACCCAGCTTCCGTGGCCGGCAATGGCAGGCTCATGGATTCCCACAGCATTGACGCAACAATGTCGAGCAACGTCTCCGGGATTGCCACGGTGACTAGACCGGCGCCTGACCGGCCCGCCGCCTCCGCCGTGAGCCCTGCCGTACCGGTGAATCCCCGTGAAGTCGCCAGGATAAGGACATGACCAAAGGTACCCTTGTGTCCATCTTCCGGACGCTCTGGAAGGATACTCCGCATTGCATCGTGGTACGTGTCGGTAGTCATAGCGTAATTTGCGATACTAGTGCTTCACACAGAGGGATTCAAATCACGTGCTATGCCGAACTTTCGATCCTGTCCGGATACCGCTATAATTAAGGGCGCAACGCAGTTTGGAATCCTTCTATCGGAAAGTAATCCTTAGTGAACGATCAATCAGAACGCGAATCCGCCGCGCAAGTGAGCGAGGCCCGCTGCCTCCATTTCGGGGAGTGCGGCGGCTGTTCTTTTCAGGACGTGCCCTATTCCGATCAGCGCGCGACCAAAAGCGATACGTTACGTGCGCTGTTTGACGCCCATTGGTCAGAGCCGATTCCCATCGAACCATCGCCTGATTGCTGGCACTACCGGAACAAACTCGACCTCACATTCGGGCGCAAACACTATCCTGAACCGCCGCCCAAAGATTTCCCGCGCGAGACCGTGCTCGGGTTCAAACGCTCCGGAAAGTGGTATTGGACCCTCGATATCGAGGAATGCCACATCGGACCGGAGGGCGCCGAATCCCTTCTCAATGCGGTGCGTCTATGGGCGCGCGAGCGAAAACTGACCGCGTTCAGCTCCAAGGCCCGCGACGGGTTCCTGCGCATCCTGCTCGTGCGGGAAGGCAAGCGGACCGGCGAGCGCATGGTCGTGCTGATCACCAACGAAGGCAAACTCGACCCCGAGTCCTTCGTGAATACCGTGCAACAGTCCTTTCCTTGCCAGAGCATTCAGCACGCGGTATTCACGGGGCGCGCGGAAATCG
>JAHDWY010000519.1:0-1815 GCA_023384315.1 Candidatus Hydrogenedentota bacterium
GGCAGCGGCCGTAGCGCCCGATACGAGCAGACGGCCACCGTTGCGGACGTACTCAGCCACGGCGGACTTTGCGTTCTCCGGCAATCCTTCCTGCTCCGCGATGACTACGACCGGATACTGGCCCATGCGCTTGAGCAGCATTTCTTCGTTGAGGATATCCACGGAGTATCCGTTCTCGAGCAGGGCGTGCAAAGCGCCTTCCATGGGGTGGTTGGCGGAACGGAAGTTGAAGAGCGGATCGTTGTGGCGGTAGTAAAAGGACTCGCTATGCAACAACGCGACCTGCGGGATAGTCTCGGTCTGGAAGGAGAATTCTTCGCGCTTGCGGCAGAAATCCGCGACGCCGGCGAGGATATCCTGATGCCATCCCGTAAGGCGTCCCGACCGTTGCGGCTGGTTGTAGATGAACACCGCGCCGCCTTGGGCGATCGACACGGCAATCTCCTGGCACAGATGGGGGACGGTCTTCATCGTCCACTGTTCATTGCCGGTGCGCAGGAAGGACCAGGCCATGAGGTTCCACGGCATGCCGCGGCTCGCGAGAAACCGCGACTCGGCACAGGCCCGTTCCGCGCCGAAGGAGGGATCGAAGTCGCCGCTGAGGTAATCGACCGGCGCAACGACGGGTTCCGGCTGGCGGACGCTGTACATCCAATTGCTGCAGACCGCCACATCGGGTTTGGCTTCGTGGAGGGCCTTGGCGTATTTCGTGACGTGTTCCGTGAAGAGGTCGCGCTGGAACGCGAGCCATTCGAACCAGTGCGGGTCGCCTTCGCTGCGGGGGATCTCCTCGATGCCGGTCCGGCGGGTGAACTCGGCCATGCAGCGCTCGCTCCAGGAGGGTTGGCTGGCCCAGTTCTCGCCGTCAATCCAGACGCCATCGAGGTCGTACTTCGTGACGACTTCGATGAGCTGCGGAATCATGAGGGATTCCGTGTAGTCGCTGAGCGGGTCTGTGTTGTTCGGGTTGGGCGTGCCGTCCGGCGCGATGCGCGCCCATTCCGGGTGCAACTCGATGGCGCGGGTATCCCAGACGCCGGAAAAATGGATGGACAGGGGGATGCCCATATCGCGGGTCACGTCGCGCCAGACTCGCAATGCGTCGTTGACGATGCCGGGGGACGGCGAGCCGATTTCGGTGGGGTAGCCCGAATAGCCGGGATGGCCCTTGCAGTCGTACTGGACGAAATCCGGTTGGACCTTTTCCAGCTCCGCGCGGATGTGTTCGTAGGTGGTCTCCCGGCCAAGTTCGGTGTCGTTGGCGTTGGGATGGAGATCGTAATGCAACCCGAAGAAGGCATGGGCCGGCCAGTCGGCTGTGGATTGGGCGGCCCCCTCCCCCGCCGCGGCGATTACGAGTAGTGCGACAAGCTGCATCATGATCGGTCTCCCCTGTGGTGAATGGTCTGGAAGTATTGTACGCGCCGGGAATGGAGAATTCTCCATAAAGACCCAAGAACATCCCCCTTGAATCCCCCTTCAAAGGGGGAAATTGCGAATAGTCCGGTCATCCGCATTTTGTGTAGTGCCGTGCTCCGATCTTGCGTAGCGCCGTGCTCCGAATAAGGCCGATTGGCTTGGTAGTTCGCAATGCAACGCATTGCAAATACTCCCCCTTTGAAAGGGGATAAGGGGGATGTTCTTTGCAGCGGGCCGCGACTTCGGCGCACTCGCACCAAGTACAACCTTTACGGTGACCGTTGCGGATCGTAGCCGATGCATTGCAGAACCGGCAGGCGCGGGTACTTCGGGAAACGTTTGTCGGTATCGGCGAGACCGCAGCGCCAGTAGGGATCGCCGCCGCGGGGATGGGTA
>JAHDWY010000519.1:1825-4037 GCA_023384315.1 Candidatus Hydrogenedentota bacterium
CTGTGGACGCAGGTCAGGCAGAGTCCGACGCGGGAATCGGACTTAGCAGGACTATCAATCGAATCAGACACTCTGCGGTCTCTCTCGCGGTCGATTCAGACCGACGTGCAATCGTCGGCTATACTAAAGATGCACTCTGGCTGGGGGAAGCCAAACCGTAATCACATTGGATGAAGTGTAGCACGCATGGGAATTGTCCTACGCCAGCCGGCTCCTGCGATACGCTGCCGCTATGGCCATACGCAAGAAATGAGAACGTCATGAAACACATCCCCGTTTCCCGCCGTGGATTTTTACAGATCGGTTCCGGACTTGCCGTGGGCGCGGCGCTCTCGAGCGCCAGTGCGCGTGCTGACGGAGTCGAGCGACCGCGCGCGGTTCGACGGCCGGTGATTGATATCACGGATTTGTATCATCCGCATCAGGATCGGGGGGACAATTTCGATTTGATTGCGGCGTACGCGCTACCCGAAGTGGATCTGCGGGCAGTCATTCTGGACGTCACCGGGCGCTATCTGCGTCCGTACATCAACGAGGCGGATCCCGGCTACAACGATCCGCGCGGGAAACGGGCGCCGGGGTTCATTCCGGTGCACCAGCTCAACTACATCTTTGACCTGAACGTGCCATGCGCGTGCGCGCCGTTTGAACCCATGCGGTCGCCTGGCGATGACATGGCGGATGCGCCTAGGTTCCAGCAGGGCGGGATCGACCTGCTGATTGAGACCCTTCGGGAGAGCAATGAACCGGTCGATGTGGTTTCCTTTGGTTCGGCGCGGCCGTTGGCGGTGGCGCTGAACCGTGAGCCGGAACTGCTGCGGGAGAAGGTGCGGCTGGCGCATCTGTGCATCGGCGGGTATCCGCCGGGGTACCTCGAGTGGAACGTGCAACTGGACGTGCACGCGTATGTGCGGCTCATTCGTTCGGATCTGCCACTGGCGCTCTATCCCTGCGCTACGGAGGAGAGCCCTTTTGCGCTCGGCACTCACAATTGTTATTGGACCATGGAGACCCTGAACTGGGTGCGCGAGATGGCGCCGCCGCTCCAACGGTACATCGAGTTCGCCTTTGGTGGTTCGACTCGCATGGACTTCCTGAATGCCATGGATGAAACGGAACCATTAACGGACATGACGGAATTCTACGGCCACAAACACCACGTGTGGGAAACGGCTGTATGGGCGCAGGTTGCGGAGCGGCGGTTCGTTGCGCGAGAGGGAGAGCCGTACCGGCTGTTGCCAAAGTCATCCGCCGGGTTTGGCACATCGGAGATCGAGGAAGGTCTGATGCCCTGTGTGTTCGAGGTGTCTGACGAGGGGCAACTCACCATGCGTGCGACGGCGGGAAAGACGACGGCGTCGTTGTATTTCCGGCCTGATCCGATAGCCTACGAGGCTGCGGCGGGGCAGGCGTTGCGGGATTTGTACATAGGGTTCGCAGCAGACTGAACCCGGTCAATCTTCATCTTCGTCGGTATCGGTATCGGTATCGGTATCGGTATCGAACGATTCTAGCATTTTGATCCCGTTACCGATACCGGTTTGGAGGGGGTTCGGGCCATGACTTGCCGGACAATGCTGCGCGATTTCCTTTCAGCTACAGGCCCGCGTTCTTTGCGAGGCGGTTCAATGCCTCGACGTGCATGTCCGGAATCTTACCGCTCTTGTCGGGGGGCACATCGAGGAGCAGGTTCACGTTGCGGGCCTGGCAGTTCTGCAACTGTTCCAGCAGCTCCGCGTCGGGGCGGGGGACATCGCCTTCGACGTAGAACCATTCCTTGCCGATGGGATCGCAGACTTCGCCGGGCATGTAGTAGCGTTTGCCCTCGATTTCGCGCCAGGGGTTGTGACCCTGGTCGGGCGGGATGCGGCGTTCGATGGCGATGAGGTCTGAGGGCCAGGCGTAGTCGATGTTGTAGTCCTCGCCCGTGGAAATCCCGCTGTTCATCATGATGACGGTATCCGGCTGCAACGTCGCGACGTGGCTATAGAGAAAGGTCCGGTAGCCTCTGCCGAGCACGCCGGGGATGTCGATCCACATTTCGGCGATGGGTCCGTATTGCGTGAGCAACTCGGTGATCTGCGCGGTCTGGAAGGTCTGGTACAAAGACGTCGTATACGCGGGAAGCTCCTGCTTGCCGTCGGAAGGCGTCTGGCTGCCGAATCGGTTGTGGTTATCCCAGGAGCAGTAGTAGAACCCGGGGAGAAGTCCC
>JAHDWY010000520.1 GCA_023384315.1 Candidatus Hydrogenedentota bacterium
ACCACCACCGGATACTCGCTGCCCTGCGCCTTGTGCACCGTGCTCGCATACGCCGGCGTGAGTTCGTCCAACTCGTCAAATGGGTACAACACGTCGCGATCCTCGTAATGCACGATGACCTCCTGCAACACCTCATCGACCTGCGTCACGATCCCCACGTCGCCGTTATAGGCGTCCAACTCGTAGTTGTTCCGCGTCTGCATGACCTTGTCATGCAACCCAAATGACCGCTGGCCAATTGTCGGCGTACCGGCGTTCAGCGATTCCCGCAACGCAACGTTCAACCGCGCCACGCCCACATCGCCCCGATGCATCGGTGCCAGCACCTGGACATCCCGTAACGGGTCCAATCCAAACTTGTCCGGAATGCGTTTAGTCACCAACTCCCGCACCGTTGCCAGCGCTTTCTCCGGATCCTTGCGGTCCACGAAGAAGAAGTCCCGGTCGTTGAACTGGGGCAACTCGCCGGAATTGATCCGGTGCGCGTTTGTAATGATCCCGCTTTCCGCCGCCTGCCGGAACACGGTCTTCAACCACACCACCGGCACCGCCTGGCTCGCGATAATGTCCATCAACACATTGCCCGGCCCCACGGACGGAAGCTGATCCACGTCGCCCACCAGAAACAGCCGCGCCTGCGGCGGCAGCGCACGCAGGAGGCTGTGCATGAGGCCGATATCCATCATGGAACTTTCGTCGATGACCACGAGATCCGCGTCCAGCGGATTTCCTTCGTGCCGCGTGAACCCTCCCGACTTCGGACTCCACTCCAGCAACCGATGGATGGTCTTCGCCTCGCGTCCCGTTGCGTTCTCCATCCGCTTCGCCGCGCGGCCCGTCGGCGCGGCAAGCAATACCTGCATTCCCTTGCGCACGAAGATCGCCAGCAGCCCGTTCAGCAGCGTCGTCTTGCCGGTCCCCGGTCCCCCCGTGATTACCATCGCCTTCGCCGTCGCCGCGGTCCGCACCGCCGCCCGCTGTTCTTCGGACAACTCGATACGCTTCGTATCCTCCACCCATGCGATGGCCTTCTCCACCTGGATCGGAAAATCTTCCTTCGGCGCGCTCAAGAGGCGTTTAATGAGCCGCGCGCAGTTCGTTTCCGCCTGGTGCAACGCGGGGAGAAAGTAGTCGGACCCTTCGCGCACGACTTGATCGGTCTCGCACATGGACTGCAACACCGTCTGGACGATTCCTGAATCCACCCCGAGCAACTCCGCCGCGTCGGAAATCAGCGGCTCCTGCGGCAAGAAGGTGTGCCCATCCCCCGTTGCGCGTCGAAGGGTATGAAGCACGCCCGCCGCGGCCCGCTTCGGGGACGCCGTTTCAATGCCCATCTGCGAGGCGATTTCGTCCGCGCTTTTGAAGGAGATGCCGGGGATGTCCTGGGCCAGCCGGTACGGGTTGTCCCGCAACACGGCGACCGCCTTATCGCCATAGTGTTTGTAGATGCGCACGGCTTGCGACGACGCGATCCCGTGCCCCTGCAGGAACAGCATGATCGACTGAATCGCCTTCTGCGCCTGCCACGCCTCGCGAATCTGTGCCGCCCGCTTCGCGCCGATACCCTCGACCTTGCGCAGCCGCGCCGGCTCTTCGTCGATGACGCGCAACGTTTCCACGCCGAAGGCCTTGACCAGCCGCTTCGCGTACGTGGGACCGATACCGTTGATCAACCCCGAACCCAGATACTTCTCGATCGCGTCCGCCGTTGCGGGCAAAACCGTCTCATACCGTTCCACCCGCAACTGCCGCCCGAACTTCGCATCGTCGACCCAGCGCCCCCATAGCCGTACCGTTTCCCCCGGCGACACGGCCAGTCCGGTCCCCACGAATGTCATCAACCCCGGCGGCTGCCTTCGCTGAAGCCGCCCCACGAGAAACCCGCTGTCCTTCCCTTCAAAGACGATCCGCTCCACCGTGCCTTCCACAGTATCCAGCGCGGTGGCCTCCGGCGACTCGCCAAACGTCGCCTGTCGTCCCGAATCCGATTCCTCGCTCAAATCCTCAGACCTTGTTGATTCTTAATTCATCATTCATCACTCATCATTCAGCATTCTTAGCTCGGCGCACTCCCAAACCGCCGAACCACGATCTCATCCGTCGTCGCCCGCGGACTCAGTGTTGCCAAATACAAGCACGCATGCGCGATATCCTCCGGCGTCATCCACTCGCTCTTGTCGCGTTCGGGCATGGCGTCCCGCGCGAGTTGCGTGTCCACGCCGCCGGGACAGATGGAATGTACGCTGACCCCATACTCGCGCAGTTCCAAAGCAAGCACTTTGCTCAAACCGTTTAATCCGTGCTTGGACGCACAATACGCGCTCTGGTGTAGAAGCGGCTTCAGTCCAGCCACGCTGGAAATGTTGATGATGCGGCCTGAGCGACGTGCCATCATCGACGGCAGCACGGCCTGGATGCACAGAAACGGCCCCGTGAGGTTGACGTCCAGCGTTCTGTTCCACTCCTCGGCGGACAACTCGTGGAACGGCCGGAAGTGCGCGTACCCCGCGTTGTTCACGAGGATATCGATCTGTCCGAACGTGGCCAGGGTTACCTCAATAGCAGCGTTGACCGACTTAGGATCGGCAACATCGCAACGGATTGCCAGCGTCTTGCGGCCTTCCGCCTCCACGAGCTGCGCCGTTTCCCGCACTTCCATTTCCGTGCGCGCCGCCACCGCCACATTGCAGCCTTGTTGCGCGAAGGCCAGCGCGATCCCCCGCCCAATCCCCCGGCCGCCACCGGTGATAAACGCGGTCTTTCCTTTCAAAAGCATAATGCCTCCCAAGTCGAATGGGAGGCATCATAACACACACAATACCGGTACAGCCGGTCCGGAAATTACTTCACCAGACGGATATTGAACGGATAGCGATACTCGATTCCCTGTTTGGCCTGCAACCCGGCGATGATGATGAACACCAGATTCACCAGGAATACGAGCAACCCAAGGACGCCGATAATCGGCACGACATACGACAGCACGAAGATGACAAGCGAAATGATCGTCATGGTAATCTGAAAATTCACGGCCTCCTTGCCCTGATCGTTGACGAAGGCCGATTCCTTACCCTTCGTCAGCCAAACGATGAGCGGCCCAATGATATTGGCGAATGGAATACACGTGAACATCGCCAGCGCGCTCAGATGACTCACCATCCCCCACGTCCGAGCTTGATCGTCGAATTCATTAGCCATTGACATACCCTTTCCCGATTGAGAATGACCGATTGTGGCGAAAGAAGAGACAGTACCCCAGCGCCCATTACTCTGCATGGAGGTGGCCGGGACTGTCAAACGGATATACCGGCCACGGCCGGAACCGTTTCAGTCGGGATTCTCAAGGATGGGTGGAATGGAGCTCGTCCAACAACATTCGGAGAGCCAGAATCTCGGTCTCCGCGCCCAGGCACCGGTAGAAATCGAGACAGCCCGGGCAGATCTGCGGGTTCTCCAGGGCAAGGGCGAAGTCCTGTTTGAACGGCCGGGGCGCATACAAACAGGGCGACGGCGAAACGTGGCTGAAGTCCTCTTCCACGAGCAGCGGATTCAGTTGCAGTACCGTCCATTGGATTTTGCCCAGGAGCGCGCAAAGACGAAAATAGTCATTGCGACCCATACCCGCATACCGGCAAATCCCGTCGCTTTCATACGTGGAAACAAGCACGCCGCGATCGGAGTCGATCCGGAACAATCGGGGATCCCGATCATCCGTTATGAAGAGCCGAAATGGCCTTTTCTGGGGGTGGCATTCGAGATGGGTGAGAAAGAGATCGAACTCATCGGCAACCTCACGCAGTTCGGGACCGTATTCCTCGTCATCACGCTGAAACATGGCAAACTACCTCACTTCTGATCACCCATTCATGCCGTCCAGTCCCCAATCCTCGGCACGTACTCCACAGGGGTAATCTTAGGAGGTCTCGTCAATCCGAACTGTGCTAGTGCTCCTCCGCGTCCAAATAGCGTATTTTCTGCAAGCGCAGTGTAGCACGGGAATTGCGGAATTGTCTTGAAAATAATTGTGGAGAT
>JAHDWY010000521.1 GCA_023384315.1 Candidatus Hydrogenedentota bacterium
CCGGTCATTCCGCGTCCGACACCTTGTTCTTCGACCAGACGCGCAGTATTGCATATACCGGCGACCACCTCCTTAAAAAGGCGAGTCCGACGCCCCTGTTGCGGGCCGAGCCCGGAACCACGAGGCGCGTGCGCAGTCTCCTCGAGTACCAGCAGTCGTTGGCCCACACCCGCGCATTGCCTATCGAAACGTGTTATCCCGGTCACGGCGAACCCTTCACGCGTCACACCGACGTCATCGCCCGCTGGATCGACCGGTTGGAAAAGCGCACGGCTCGTGTGCTGGAATTCCTTCGAGAGCGATCGATGGCGCCCATGGAAGTCTGCGAGCGGCTCTATCCCGATCTCGATCCATCGACCATCTACATTGGTCTGGCCGTCGCGATTGGACATTTGGACGTACTGGAAGAACGAGGTCTCGCCACCTGCGATGCTTCACAGGAAGTCCTGCGCTACTCCGCGGCTTGAATCTCGCCCGTACATTTGGAGGCGAAATGAACGGTGACCATCTTGGCCCCATCCGGTTTGAGGAACACTATTTCGAGCGCATCTGGGGAGGCCGGCGTCTCGAAAGCGATCTCGGCAAGATCATCCCGCCGAATGTACCCATCGGCGAAGCCTGGCTGATTTCCGATCACCCCAGCGCAGAAAGCGTCGTCGCCGAAGGCCCACTCGCAGGAAATACGTTACGCCAGTTGCTCGCTGCCGACGCCGACACAATCCTCGGCTCCCGCGCCAAACTTAACGTCCATGGACGTTTCCCGCTCTTGCTGAAGATCCTCGACGCGGCGGATTGGTTGTCCGTACAGGTTCACCCCGACGACGAATGCGCCGCACGACTTGGCGAACCCGACGTGGGCAAGACCGAAATGTGGCACATTCTGCAATCCGAACCCAACAGTGAGCTCATTTGTGGACTCGACCCTGCTATTGACCCCGACGCGTTCATCTGCGCGGCGCGCGATGGACGGCTCGACGCGATGCTGCCCCGGTTCACCGTTGCCCCCGGCGACGCGGTGTTCGTGCGAGCCGGAACCGTTCACGCCATCGGCGGCGGCATTCTTCTCGCTGAGATCCAGCAGAACAGCGACCTCACCTACCGCATCTACGACTGGAACCGTGTCGACGTCTCAGGGAAAGGCCGGGAACTGCACCTGGACAAAACCCGGGCCGCCACCCACTTCGGATCCACTCACGGCGGAAAACAGACGCCGTTGGAGTTGAGTGACGACTCGGGAGCGGACAAACGCGAGATGCTCGCCGCCTGCCGATATTTCGCCGCAGAACGGGTGCAGTGCACCGACACCTGGCGTCGCATCACCGGCAAGGCATCATTTCACATCGTCCTCTGCATCGACGGAACGGCGAGCGTGGAGGCGGGGTCCGGCGAAGCAGCGCTATCGCCCGGGCAGGCCTGCCTCATTCCCGGCGCGGTCCCTGAATTCTCCGTGGAAAGCGGATGCACGGTCCTCGACTATTACGTGCCCGATCTGGTCCAGGATGTGGAGGCGCCGTTGAAAGCGGCGGGTCATTCCGCAGAGTCAATTGGCCGTTTGCTTTCGTGAAAAGGCGTTCCAAAATGGTGCATATCGGCCTGGACCGGGTGTGGAAAACCACCTACACCAACAGATGAAGCACAGTTTAATTTGCGCTCGGTAAGTCAGGATGCCAAGGGCAGGAAGGTCAGCAGTGCAGCATAAGGATGCAAAGCTGGTCCAGCTCTGTCTCGACGGCGATACGGACGCCTTCGGCCGTCTGGTCGATGCCTATCAGGGGGCCGTTTATGCCACCGCGTACTCCTACGTGGGGCGTCATGGATCCGCGGAAGATATCGCCCAAGAGGCGTTCCTGCAAGCCTACCGCAGCTTGCGCCGCCTGCGGGATCCGAACCGGTTTGGCCCATGGCTGCGCGAGATTACGTGTCGTACTGCCGCCAACTGGCTTCGGAAGAACGCCACGCGACTGCGAACCGAGACGCCCATCCCGTACAAGCCGACGGTTTCCCTGGAGGACTCACGGCAGGGGCCGGGGGCGCGGTTGGAGCGGTTAGAGCAATACGACCGGGTACGGCGGGCAATCGACCAGCTACCGGATCGGTACCGGCCTATCGTGGTGCTCCGGTATCTCCAGGAGTTGAGTTATCAGGAGATTGGCGAATTCACCGGCGACAGTGTTGACGAAGTCCGCGCCATTTTGCAGCGCGCGGGGCGAATCCTCCGGGAACACTTGGTCCAATCGGATTCAAGTAGTGCCGGTGATGCGATGACGACAGGATAGAAGGACGACAATAGGTGGCGTCTTGCACGCGTATAGAGCAGTGCCTCCAGGCACAGATTGACGGCGAACTCGGCGATTCCGAGCGCGTCATACTGGAGCAGCATGTTGCCGAATGTGCCCACTGCGCCCAGATGCTCCGGGAGCGCCAGTGGCAGACGGCGTTGCTGTTCGAAGCCCTGTCCGCCGATCGGTTGGCGCACTCCATTCGGCAAACGGTTCTCGATCACCTTCCGGAAATGGAAGTGCCCGGACAGGAAATCGACGACCTGAACTGGCGCGCGAAACACCCCAACAAGTGGACGAACCGGCTCGCTCACGTCGCTCCGGCTGCTGCGGTCGCCATTCTCGTATTTCTTACCATCGTTCTGAGGTTCAGCTATCCCGAGCAGACCGGCTACAGCAATCTCTACCGCGCGGAGCGCCCCGCAGTCGGCGTTGTGACACAAGTGAAGGGTGAACCGACCCGCATTGCCCTCGATGAAACCCGGCGGATGCGCGCCGGCATTGCCGCGCTCGCCCGCTCCGGCGACTGTTTCGAGACGGCCGATGGCACCCAAATGATGCTCTCGCTCACGGGTCCGACGGTCGTGAAGCTTGATGAGAACACCCGTGTAAAGGTTTCCGATGCCCGCCGCTTGAGCGTGGACCACGGCACCATCTGGCTGGACGTGGCGCAGGACGGGAGCCTGTTCAAGGTGATTACGCCCGCCGGCCTCGTGACCGTGTTCGGAACTGTATTTAGCGTGCGCGTCGCGGAAGGCCGTACCACGGTGACGGTTGAAAGCGGCCACGTGCAGGTGGAAAGCGGCGAGCACCTCTACCAACTGCGGGCCAACCAACAGGTGGTCGTCAGTTTGTCCGAGGATCCCCAGGGACCCCACGAGGTCGAGGCAAAAGCCATCCACCGTTGGGCTGACGGAATTCAAACGGATGCCGCCGGGCAGGAGGCCTTCGCACGGCTCGCGGACGACAACGACCACTCGAAGGAATTGCAGGGTCGTATCGCTTTCGTGATTGACACAACGCAGGATGGGCGCCCCCGCGATTCGGCTCTACTGGGGCACCGAAGCGTTACCGGTCAGTGGTGTGTCCTACGAAGTAACGATCACGGACGGATTTGGGAACATCTTGCGGCAAGAGCATCTCGATGCCGCGCTCTTCCGCGAACGCCAGGACGGCTACTACGATGTCGTGCTCGAAGATCCCATCCGCGATGTGCGGACGCTTGTCGTCCGGTTGGTTCCGGACCAGATGAACCGCGGTGAAGAAGTCGACATCTTCGACGTTCGAGCCCGGACACGGGCCGAAACGGCGGTGATTCAATAAAGTTTAATCCGGTTCCCTTTGCTCAGGCCGGAGAGGTGAAGTGGTGAGGAGATTACGTTACAAGTCTACCTCAAGTCACTCCTTCCCCAAGAGTAACTGCAGCCAGGAATCCTTGCTGCTTTGCCTCTCCGCTGAAATAGATTAAACCGGCCTGCCGGAACGCTCGGTAACCAGTTCCGGCAGGCCGGGATCGCGCAGAAAAAAAGAGACCGTAGCCGTCGGGGTCGGCTACGGTCCTAATTCCACAGGCTTAGCCACAAACTACGTACTAGCTGCTCGGTAAGCTGGTGCGTACGCCTTGCCTGCAACGGGATTGTACCACCGACTTTCGAATTGCGCAACCGCAGTTTGCGCGGTTGGCGGTACCTTGTTAGTATCCGCTGATTCCGCAACTTCCAGATTTTT
>JAHDWY010000522.1 GCA_023384315.1 Candidatus Hydrogenedentota bacterium
ATCCGCGACTTGACGGATGAAGAGGTGAGCCGGTTGACGACGGCGATCACGACGAAGTACGCCGTGGAAGGCGATCTGCGCCGCGAGGTCATGTCGAATATCAAGCGTCTGATGGACATTAACTGTTACCGGGGCCAGCGTCATAAGCGCGGATTGCCGGTGCGCGGTCAGCGGACGCACACCAACGCCCGGACCCGGAAGGGCCCCCGCGGCGCGACGGTCAAGAAGAAGTAAGGTTTTGTAACGACGTAGAAGCACGCTTCTGCGTGCACGTATAGAGCATTGCCGGCGGGAAACGAACCGGACGGCACACCCAGGAGGCACAGGTAAGTGGCCAAGGAAAAGAGGAAAGCGAAGGGCAAGAAACGGCGTACCGCCCTGAACGTGACGTCGGGTGTCGCGCACATTCAAGCGACATTCAACAACACGATTGTGTCCATCTCGGACAGCCAGGGCAACGTCATCTCGTGGTCGAGCGCGGGGCAAGTCGGTTTTGTCGGTTCCCGCAAGAGCACCGCGTTTGCCGCCCAGGTTGCCGCCGAGGCCGCGGCGCAGAAGGCCCGTGAAGTTGGTCTGCGCGAGGTTCGGGTGCACGTGAACGGCCCCGGCGCGGGCCGGGAATCGGCGATTCGCGCGATTCAAGCAACCGGGCTGGATATCACGCTGATTCGCGACGTCACCAGTATCCCGCACAATGGATGCCGGCCGCCGAAACGCCGTCGCGTCTAGCGACACGGCGTTGCGCTGCACCCATTCCACATTGGAAGACGTGGAACACCTGAGTCACGGCCGCACTGCCGGGGAGAACTGAACGAATGATAGCTCACGATTTCGTAATACCGAAATTTGTAAAGATTGACGACGGCGCGACGGGCCAATACGCCCGGTACACGGTGGAAGCCTTCGAACGCGGCTACGGCACGACGATCGGCAACTCGCTGCGGCGGGTGCTGTTGGCATCGCTCGAAGGTTCGGCGGTGACGGCGATCCGGATTGAAGGCATCCAACACGAGTTCTCGGCGATCCCCGGGGTCAAGGAAGACGTGACGGATGTCGTCCTGAATTTCAAGAAGTGCCAGTTGCGGTTGAACCGCCAGGAACCCATCATCTTCACCTTCAAGCACAAAGGCCAGGGTGAAGTGACCGCGGGTGAAGTGTTCAAGGATCAGGACATCGAGGTCTTCAATCCCGAGCACGTGATCTTTAACTGCACGAATGCGTCCAGCACGATCGAGATGGAGATCAAGGTGGCCCGCGGACGCGGCTACCAGACGGCGGACCATTTCGAGTTGGAGCACGCGGCCATCGGCACCATCTACCTGGATGCGAACTTTTCGCCGGTTACGCGCGTGAACTTCTCGGTGGAAGACGCCCGCGTCGGGCAGCGCACGGACTACGATCGTCTAATCATGGAGATCTGGACGAACGGTTCGATAACGCCCGAAACCGCGCTGGAGGAAGCTGCGGCCTTGTTGATGGATCACTTGAGGATCTTTGTGCACCAACGACAGGAAGATGACATCACCGGTGGCAGCGGCGGGCCGGAAGACCCGGAAATGGTGCGCACCCTGGGACGTCCGGTCGAGGAGTTGGAGTTGAGCGTGCGCGCGGCGAACTGCCTGAAGGCAGCGAACATCCGGACCATTGGCGACCTGGTGGCGCGGAACGAATCGGAGATGCTGCAGTTCCACAACTTTGGCAAGAAGTCGCTGGACGAGATCAAGGCGATCCTGGAAAGCTTGGGACTTTCCCTGGGCATGAATGCCGGCGTTGCGGCGGCTGTCCCGGCTGCGGCCCCAGCCGATGAGACTGAAGACGAAGATTACGACGAAGAAGACGAGTAAGCGAAACCCGCGAGAGCGATAGAGGTACGAGAGCGATGAGGCACCGCAAGGCAGGACGTCGGCTGGGACGGAACTCCAGCCACCGGAAGGCGACGATGAAGAATCTCGCCCTGGCGCTATTCAAGTACAACGCCATTGAAACGACCGTGGCAAAATCGAAGGAGCTGCGCGTGTTTGCCGAGCCCCTCATTACCATGGCGCGCGAGGATACCGTGGCGAACCGTCGCCGCGCGTTCGCCGAACTTCGGGATGACGCGGTGGTGTCGAAGCTGTTCACGGAGATTGCGCCGAGCTTCGCCGATCGGCCGGGCGGGTACACGCGTATTCTACGCATGGGCAACCGCGTCGGCGACGCGGCGCCGATGGCGCGCATCGAGCTGGTCGGCCTGGGCGAGTACCAGGAAGATTAGTCAGTTCAAGAGGGTCATATTGCCTGCGGGCGCTGACGAGCGTCCGCAGGTTTCGTTGTTTTCCGGGAGGACACGGACCGACACGGACGGTCACGGACGATCAGATGGTCACGAAGGAATTGCTCCGAAGATCCCGTTTCTTGGATCGCTATTGGCCGAGGCTCAGTAGCCGCGGGCGGTTTGCATGACGCGGAGGTTCTCGAGGCCCTCCCGGGCGGGCACGGGAAATGGCTCGCCATTGAGGACGGCCCGCCCGAACGCCTCGACCTGATTGCGGTACGGATTCACGTTGTGGGCGCCGGAAACCTTGGGTTCGCCGTTGCCCTGTCCGCGTGTGACCAACCCGCCGTGTCCGAAGTAGGTCCGTTCGCAGATGCAGTATGCATCGGTGCCGTACATCTCGATGCGGGCGGGCCCTCCCGCGCCGGTAGACGCCTCGGCAACCCCCACCGCACCACCCTTGAAACGCATCGTCACCAGGGCGTGGTCGTCCGTCTCGAAGCCCCATCGGGGGCTGGACAGAATCCCCTGCGCGGCCTCGACATCTCCCATGAACCATCGGCACAGATCAATGAGGTGCGTGCCGATATCCGATAGGGCCCAGCCGCCAGAGGTTGCTCGCTTTCTTCTCCAATCGGAGGGTGGCTCGTCATGGGCGAAGTACAGTTGTGCGCGGAAGAACACCGGGCTGCCAAAGCGGCCGGACTTCCACTCCTGACGCAACTCCTGATGGAGGGGGTGGTGGCGGAGATGGTAGCCAATCCCAAGTTGCCGGTCGGCTTCCGTCGCGGCGGCCATCATGGCCTCGCATTCCGCTACATTCAGGGCCATAGGCTTTTCGCACAGGACGTGCTTGCCGGCCTTCAATGCCGCGATGGTTTGGGGGGCGTGCAGGTGGTTCGCGCTGGCCACCCAAACGGCGTCGATGACATCATCCGCAAGAAACGCATCGAGGTCCGCGTACCCCTTTTCCACCTCGTGTTTCTCGCAGTAAGCGTCCGCATTCGCTTGTTTACTGCTAAGCACCGCATGCAAGCGGCCATTGTCGGCGGCGGCAATGGCGGGGCCGAACGTAGAGTCCGCCCAGCCGGTCGATCCGATCAGCCCCCAATTGACTTGTGGCTTACTCATGGTTCATCTCCCCGTCGGCCTTCCACATCCCCCATTATTCGCATTTTTACTATACACCCGAACGGGGTTTTTCGCAAACGTTTCCGAGGATCGAGATAAGGGAAGTGCTGCCGAAGGACCAACCAGGCAACACGCCTCCGCCTCGGTTGATACTGCGTAACCCGTTTCGATGCAAGCCCAAGGCGGTTTGCGTGCTACTTCTAACGAAAACTCCCGTCCGGCTTGAACGGCTGCTATAATGCGCGCCTATGGCTACCCAGTGGAAGAAATTGAGCGAAATATCCGATGCAAAACTGACGCCCATGCTCCGGCAGTACCTCGAAGCCAAGGCGGATAGCGGAGATTCTCTGCTGTTTTTCCGCATGGGCGACTTCTATGAAATGTTCTTTGAAGACGCGGTCGAAGCGGCGGAACTGCTCGGAATCGCGTTGACCTCGCGCGACGCGGTAAACAAAGACGACCGGATTCCCATGGCGGGGGTGCCGGTGCGGGCCGTGGATGCCTACGTGGCCAAGGCTATCAAGGCAGGTCGGACGGTTACCATCTGCGAGCAGATGGAGAACCCGAAGGATGCCAAGGGGGTCGTCAAAAGGGCTATCGTCCGGACC
>JAHDWY010000523.1 GCA_023384315.1 Candidatus Hydrogenedentota bacterium
ACTACCACCCGATCGCGCTCGCGGCGCAGCGGAATGGCCCGATGCAATTGGGCGGATTCCTTCCCAATCTTTGACAGCAGTGCCCGATCCGGTTCCGCGGTTTTCAGCGCAATGGAGCGTATGCGAAGCTGCTTGCCGAGCGCCTCGGCCAGATTATCCGGGCTCACATACCCCAGCCGCACCAGAACGGCGCCCAGCCGTTCACGGGTGGTTTCGTGTTTGAGCAGCGCTTCGACCAACTGCTGCTCGGTGACTAATCCCGCGTCCACCAGCAACGCCCCCAATGGCTTGGCGGCAGCGCCCTCGACTGGAAGCGCGACCGTCTCAGCGTTGGGATCGATACTCGCTATCGCCGGGGAAGGCGCGCGCGAGGCGCAGACCGCGCCCACCGCTTCATAGCCGGCGACCGAAGCCAGCGCGTCGAACAATTCTCCGCAGGAGCCGTAGCGTTGTTGCGGGTCCTTTTTGAGCCCTTTCAATACGATACGGTTTACCGCATCCCCACAGTACGGAATGGGTGCCGGTTCTTTCGACTGAATCTGCGAGACGATAGACCCCTTGTAGAAGGGCGGCGCGCCGCTCAACAACTCGTACAAGGTTGCCGCGAGGCTGTACACATCGCTGCGCTGGTCCAACGGCTCGCCCATGAGCTGTTCCGGGCTCATAAAGAGCAGCGTTCCACTGGTCACGTGACCCGTCACGCGGGACCGCGCTTCTCGTGCCGTCCGTGCGATTCCGAAATCCGCGAGCCGCACGTCGTCCTCCCGCGTGAGCATGATGTTCGCAGGCTTCACGTCGCGGTGGAGTATGCCACTGGCGTGCGCAAAATCCAGGGCGCTGCATATCTTCTCGAACCAGGGGAGGATCTCGGCGAGTGTGAACGGCGACTCCCGTGCCGATAACATCTGACTTAAGTTCTTGCCTTCGATGTATTCCATGGTGATGAAGCGGATGGTCTGCGCCTCCCAGAACGAGTAGATACTGACGATGTTGGGGTGGCGCAGCTTTCGCGTCAGAAGCACTTCGCGTTTCATGTCCGCGATGGCGCGCCGATCCTCCGAAAACGCAGGCAGCAGTAGTTTGCAGGCAACGGGCTCGTCGTGGAGCAGCGTGTCGCGGGCGAGCCACACGGTTCCGACCGCGCCGTGCCCCAGTCTGCGTTCCAACCGAAACCGGTCCGCCAGCATATGACCGCGGTCCAAGACATCATCCATCCCCTGCACACCTTTCCGGGTCCCCGGGTCGGACGCGCAAGTCGCGCGTTGTGCCGTGAGGATGCTGCGCGACCCCTCAAATAGTGTGAATTCAAAAGATTCTGTAAAGAAAGTCTACCAACCACCTTTACGCCAGTCAACGAGTCGTACTTCATCGTGAATGCCTCTTGGCGAATCTCGTCCGTATCTACAGGCGAGTTAATCGGGTCGCGAACCAGTGTTTCCGGGGCGGCCCTGGAGGTGCGGACATGAAAACGGCAACGAAAAAACGAACGACCGGCTGGGCGAGTCGCGCGCGATTGCCCCTTTCCATCGTTGTGGCGGCCGTCTTCGCGGCGGCCGTAGCGACGGCGGACGACCTGCTCCACGCGCGGGTGAGTTACGACTCCGGCGGAGCATTGGTCAAAGGCAGCGAAGACGCCGACTGGAGCTACGCGAGCGTGAACACGCTCATCCTGCCTGGCGACACAGTATGGGTCGACCAGGAAGGTGTTCTCGAAGTGGAAATGTCGGGAGGCTCGTTCCTACGCCTGGCCGACCAGAGCAAGGCGGAAATCGATCAATTACCGCCGAGCGCAAACGTGCTGGCCTGGACGGGATCGTTCTACGTGCAACGGGTAAACCGCAGCACGGGTGACTTCTTTTTCCGGACGCCCGCGGCCCGCATTGGTGTCGATAAAGACACGCAGGTGCGGATTGACGTCGTCGGCGACGGCGCCACGACCGTAAGCGTCCGTTGGGGGCGCGCGGTGGTGTCCGCCGACGGCGGAGCGCCTGTGGCGGTGACGTCGGGCTACCGGGTCTTCATCGATCCGGGGCTGCTGCCCTCGGAACCGATGCCTTTCGACCGGAGCGCGGAAGACAGCTTTGATTCCTGGAACCGCGAACGGGCGAAAACGCTGGCCCTGGGTGACACTGCGATTCCGGACCCCATCCGCAATACGACGCCCATCGGCTACTCCGATCTGAACTCCTATGGCGAGTGGGTCTATGTGGACAACCGCACGTACTGGCGTCCGACCGTCGTTACGGAATACGTGCCGTACCGGAGCGGATACTGGAGCTACGTGCCTTCCTACGGCTACACGTGGGTTGGCAGCTATCCCTTCTGCTACACGACGTCCCATTACGGCCGCTGGACCTACAACTCCGGTTACGGCTGGCTGTGGTGTTACGACCCCGTTTGGTCGCCGGCCTGGGCAGTGACCGTCCGCTATGGTGACAATTTCGTATGGGCGCCGCTCGATCTCTACGACCGCCCCGTCTACTACGGTGGCGCGTCCTTCACCGTCGGCGACGTGCGCATCAGCATCGGCGCGAGCAGCTATTGCTCGGTCAACAGCCTGCTGTACTACGGCCCCACCGCGACGTATCCGGCATATTCGACGATCTTTAACGGCGTCAACAATGGCGAAATCAACATCTGGAACATCAACATCGGCAACAGCTACCGTGCGCCATTGCCCGATTTCGGTTCGTCCGCACTCGTGCGCGACTATTCGCCGCAGCGCGTCATCCGAGGGTTGACGGGTGGTACGAGCACGCGCCTGGCCGCTTCTGAGCGGGTATCGCGTCTGGAATCGTCCGTGAACCGGGTCCGGTTCGCATCCGATGCGGGCACCTCGGTACGTGGAAATCGGAGCGTACGGACCGCAATAGACGACGCCTCACGTGGCTCTCGCGTACGATCGGCCCGTGTGGAATCCAGCGCTACGCAAGATCCGCGCAGCCTGGTCCGGCGTGGCGAGCGTACTACCGCGACACTCCGCGAACTTGACGGAAGACCCGAAGGCTCGCGGCTTCGCGAAGCCCGAAGCATCCGCAGTGGATCGTCCGACGCGCCTAGTTCGCCGGCGGCAAGCGCGCCGCGAACCAGCAGCGGGCGTACCTTGCGCAACACCGACGCGGAAAACTCGGGCGGGATCTGGAACCGAATGGTCGAGCGCGACGAGGACGCCGGACGCCGGATGTCGTCCATCCGCGAGCGGGTGACGACCCGCACGGACAGCGATACCCGGTCCAGCGGCGCCGCATCGACCTCGGAACGGACGCCGATTCGCTCTCTGACGCGAGCCGACCGGCAGCCGCAAGAAGCGTCGCGGCCAGACTTTTCCCGCGTAACGCGGAACACCGAACGGTCCTTGCCGCAGAATGCGGGTTCGACTAATGACTCGTCTTCCGGACGTTCAGGACTGATGTCCCGTACGCCAACGCGGGAGCGCTCAACGCTGGGTTCCATGAGCCTGCCGTCTCGTGCGCAGTCGCGCACGGAGACATCCGCCCGCACCGATTCGGAACGGACGAGCCCGCGGATTGCGACACCGCCGGCCCGCACGGAATCACCCTCTTCGCGCACGGGCATCACGCGGACTCCTGCGGAGAGGACCTTGCCGACGCCGCGGGCATCTTCGCCCTCGCGCTCGGAAACGCCGCGGAGCATTTCCACCCCGCAGCGGACGGAGTCCCCACGCATTGCGTCAACACCAAACCAGACCAGCGCGCCGCGTGTTACGACGCCATCGCCGCGATCCAGCGCGCCCAACATCTCGCGGAATATCCCGAACCGGGATAGCTCGCCCAGGGTGAGCGTACCGCAAGCGCCATCGCGGTCGATTCAACGGCCGTCTGCAGCACCGCAAACGCGGTCCATAGAGCGACCGTCAGTACAGGCACCCTCGCGGTCGATTCAACGGCCGTCCGTTGCGCCGCAGACGCGGTCCATCGAACGGCCTTCGATACAGGCCCCGTCTCGGTCCATCGAACGGCCTT
>JAHDWY010000524.1 GCA_023384315.1 Candidatus Hydrogenedentota bacterium
TGTACGCGTCGTAGTGTTCGCGGCCCCCGTTTCGCCTCCGGGAAAATAGAGAAGCACGCCGTGAGCACTCCCTAGGTTGTATGCCTTGATTTCTGCTCGATGAAAATGGGGAATGCGGCGGAGAGGAGTAAAGGATGTTTAAATCGGGGGCGCACGCTTAGCGGTATTCCGCCGTTCATCCCCTCGGCGAACGAGGTTCAGATATGGGTACAAAGGTCGTATCGATGGTTTTGGCTGTTCTGCTCGTCTTCGCTTCAGTCGCAGTGGCAGCAGGCCCGAGCCCCAATGCAAAAGCGACGCGTGTTGAAGGCGTTATTGCCAGCATTGACCTTGACGCGCAACTGCTCGTCATCGGCGATGTGACGGTACAGGTAACACCGACGACTGTCATCTGGATAGGCGATGCGGTCGTGGGTCTCGACGCGCTGGCGGTGGGTGACACCGTCGTCGTGTGCGGTGTCGTCGATGACGCCGGCATCCTTTGGGCGCACCACATTAACGTCAAATACGTCGGGAAATAGGGAAATCGACCGAGCCTTCGCATGGTGATCAGAAGTGGGCGAAGCGGCTTCGCGCTCCGCCCACTTTTTCTGTCGAGTCTGCTTCCCCATGGCCCGTCATTTGCTGTAGCTCAACAATCCGTCCATGACTCGCGAGCCGGGATTTGGTACTCTTAACGCCGGTGGTTGCAGTGTTCACGGCATACGATGAAGGAGTACGCGCCATGAGGTTCGCCAGTGTGGTTTTGCGACGGGTTTGCGTCATCTTGGCATATCTGTCAGTTGCTGGATCAATTCCTGCCCTTGCTGCGGAGAGCGGTCAACTTTGGACCCCTATCGCCGACGACGTATATCTGCAGGAAGATGGCGTTAAAGTGGAAACCGCAGCGCCCGTCACCTGTATTTCCGTTCACAATGAGGTGGCGTATGCCGTGATGGATGGCGTGATTCATTCTCTTGGCGACGGTGTCCTGCAAGTGACAGCCGGTTCGCCAAACGGCGTAACAGACCTGGCAACTTTCGACGACGTTCTTTGGGCGCTCGCCGAATCCGGCGTGTATCGCTTCGATGGACAGGCGTGGACTCAGGTCTCCGATTTGGCCTTTGTCGATCTCTGCATGCATCTCGGCGCGGTCCACGGCGCGACCAAGGATGACGTGTTTCGCTACGAGAATGGCGGGTTCGTCAATATCATGCCCGAAACGGGATGGTTGTCCAACGACAGCACCGTGATCATGGCGGACGGTTCGCAGGTCCTCGCGGACCCGGTGAAGATCGGCCCCATCGATGCCATCGATTCGTACAGCGGGACGTTGTATTTGCTGCGCGGCAGCAACATCGCTCTGCTCGACGGCGCGGTGTTTCGGCCTGAACCCATTGACTGGGGGATGTTCATGACCGATGACCTGCGCGACATGATGGCTTTCGGAAATGCCATGTACATCACGTCGAACCGCGGGGTCTCGGTGTTGCGCGGAATGGCGCTAACCACGCTCACAGGGGACGACGGCTTGCCCTCCGAAGAGACCACCTGCCTCGCCCAGGGCTTCGATCGCGATCTCTGGATAGGCACCACCACCGGCGCGGTGCGAAAGGTTGGCGACGACTTCCATTACTTCGGACCGGATCTCTGGTTGCCCGGCAACAACGTGCATGCTATCGCGGTCGGTGATCATAAAGTGTACATCGCGACCGATGGCGGCATCGGCATCATTCGATATGAGCCCTATACGCTCGCGAAGAAGGCGGACTACTACGAGCGCATGATGGACGAGTGGGGATTCAAGAGGCTCGGATTCGTTCACAAGTTATATTGGGACGGCCAGGGAAACGAGTGGCTGCGCGAGATCAGCGACAATGACGGGGGCCACACGGCCCACTACCTCGCGGCCATGTCGTTCAAGTATGCAGCCACCGGCGACAAGGAAGCCCGTGAAGAGGCCCTGGACGCGTTTCAGGCGATGATCTGGCTGGACGCCATCACGCCGAAGGACGGATTTATCGCGCGCGCGATCTGGTCGGAGACGGCGGACAAGGGCAAACGCTCGGAACGTGGTTCCGGTGGACTTCCCGCGAAGTGGTGGCCGACGGAGGATGGGCTGTTTACATGGAAGGGCGATACGTCCAGCGACGAGGTGAATGGACATATCTATTCCGTATCCGTTTTCCACGATCTCGTGGCAAAAGGGCCGGAGAAGGACCGCGCGAAGCAGCACATCGCCAACATCGCGAACCACATCATGGACAACGGGTGGGTCTTGCGCGACATGGACGGCCAGCCGACCCGTTGGGGCCGCTGGGATCCCGAGTATCTTCTGGAGCCTTACGGCATTTCCGCTGCCGGCTTGAACGGTATGGAAGCGCAGACCTATGTGATCACTGCCCACGCGTTGACCGGCGACGAGAAGTTTTCGCAGGGTCTGAAGCAACTCATGGGCTGGGGCTACCACACCTACACGGTGCGCCAGAAGCTGACCTTTCCGCCGGACTACGTGGTGCCTTGGGACGATGAGCTGGCATTCCGTTGCTACTACCCTCTGTTGAAATACGCGGATGATCCCTACCTGCGCTCCATCTATCTGCGCAGCCTGACGCGCCATTGGGAAGTGATGCGGATGCAGAAGCTGCCGTATTTCAACTTCATCTACGGCGCACTGACAGGCAACAACTGCGAAGAAGAAGAGGCCGTGGAACACCTGCGCGAGTGGCCGTTGGACTGCGTCAACTACAGCTACCACAATTCGCACCGCCGGGACCTCCAGCCCGAGCCGGGTTACGTGCCTTACGGCGGCGGTACGCGCGCTATCTCGCCGCGTGAAACGTCGGCCATGTGGGGCAGTCGCAACGCCCTTCGCTACGATGGCGGCAGCGGCGGCCGAGGCGTGACTCCGCCCATCGGCTGGCTCGAGGACTACTGGATGGGCCGCTACTACGGTTTCATCGAAGCGCCCACGGTGAAGGATAAGGACCTGCTCACCGTCCCCAAGAGTTCCGGCGAACAACACGGCGCCAAACCCTACGACGGCCCGCCCCGCCCGGAGGGGCTGATTCCAGGCAGGTAGGTAGATGTCTTACGGAGTGCGGCCACGGCTCGACGTGGCTGCATTGTATCCGCTTCGCGCGCTAGATCTAAGTAGGAGGGAGTCTTTTGCGATATCACAGACTGATGCTAGCCCTGATTGCGATGTTGTGGAGTGCCGTATCCCCGTGCACCATCGCACGGGAACCTGACACCGGCGAGGAGGCGGCGTTAAGGAAGGTCTACGTTATCGGCGACAGCATCTCGATTCAGTACGGCCCCTATCTTCAGCAATACCTGCGCGGGTTCATGGACTACGACCGCAAGGGAGACGAAAGCGAGAAGAATGCTGGTCTAGAGGAGCCTCGGGGAGCGAATGGTGGGGACTCGTCGATGGTGCTGCGTTTTGTTGAGGCTGCGGAGAAAGCTGGTGGTCTTGGCGCAGACGTTCTGCTACTCAACTGTGGACTGCACGATATCAAGACGGCTCCCCAGACCGGCGCGAAACAAGTGCCCATCGATCAGTACGAGGAGAATTTGAAGAAGATCGTGGCGTCCGCCCGCCGGATGAACATGAAGGTCGTGTGGGTGCGCACAACGCCCGTGGACGAAAACGTCCATAACAAGCCCGACAGCATCTTTCATCGCTTTGCTGCGGATTGCGCGGCGTACAATGACGTCGCCGATCAGGTCATGAAGGAGGCGGGCGTTCCCGAGATCGATCTCTTCGCCTTCACCAACAACATTGGCGAGAACCTGTTCGCCGATCATGTGCATTTCCCGGAACCGGTGCGCGAGAAGCAGGGAGCTTTTATCGCGGGCTGGCTCGTGGCCTGGAACGGAAAGAGTACGAACTAAGGGTGAGGATTCCTCCATGACGAAATGCTGTTTCGCGTTTCTGGCTACAGTTGGGTTGGTATGGGGCAGTTTCGAACTCGCGGCCGGCGCGGAATCGGCTG
>JAHDWY010000525.1 GCA_023384315.1 Candidatus Hydrogenedentota bacterium
AACACGAAGAACTCAACAAAAAAAGGTCCGCTTGAGGAGTTTTGAGACAGACTCCCAGGGGCCGCACTCCATATCCGGATAGGCTAAGACTTCTGCGCGATCTCCGGCACCGGCGCGTGCACGTGGCATGCGGCCGTGTGGCATCCGCCAACGTTCGTGAGCACTTGCTCCTTCTGGCCGCATGCAGGCAACGCATCCGGACAACGCGGATGGAAATGGCACCCTGTCGGCGGCCGCAGTGGACTCGGCACGTCGCCTTTCAACACGATGCGCTCGTCTTTGGCGTCCGGGTCCGGAACCGGCACGGCCGATAGCAACGCACGCGTATACGGATGCACCGTCCGCTCGAAGATGTCTTCCGTGGTGCCGTACTCCACGATGCGGCCGAGATACATCACCGCGACGTAATCGGAGATGTGCCGGATGACGCTGAGGTCGTGGCCGATGAACAGATAGGTCAAGTTGAATTTGTTCTGCAAGTCTTCCATCAGATTCAGGATCTGCGCCTGAATCGACACGTCCAATGCCGACACGGGTTCATCCGCCACGATCAGATCGGGTTCCACCGCGAGCGCGCGCGCCACGCCCAGCCGTTGCCGTTGTCCACCGCTGAACTCGTGAGGATACCGATCCGCCGCTTCCGGCGGCAGCCCGACGAGTTCGAGCAATTCGATGACCCGATCCCGGCGCTTTCCTCTCGGGCCCAACCGATGCACGCGCAGAATCTCGCTCAACATGGAATACACCGTCATGCGCGGATTCAACGATCCGTAGGGGTCCTGGAAGATAATCTGCATGCGCTTGCGTATCTCGCGCAGTTCCCGACGCCGTAACGCGGTCACATCAACACCGTCGAACCGCACGACGCCCGAGGTCGGCTCGATCAACCGCAGAATCGCGCGGCCGCAGGTCGTCTTCCCGCTTCCACTCTCGCCGACGAGACTCAGTGTCTTGCCGCGTGGAATGGCGAAGCTCACGCCGTCAACCGCGCGCACCGCGCCGACCGTCCGCGAAAACACTCCCTTGCGCACGGGGAAGTGTTTCACGAGATCCTCGACGACCAGCAGTTCACCGTTGTGCGCCACGCCGCTCATACCGGATCGCCCACCTTGCCGGGAACGCCCACGGGCCGGTCCTGTTCGCCCATGACGCCGGTGTCATGCAGCCAGCAGGCGGCGGGATGCCCTGCGGTCATCGGCTCCAACGGAGGTTCCCTGCGCGTACACACGTCCATGGCATGTGGACAACGCGGGTGAAAACGACACCCCGAAGGAAAGTTGGTCGCGGCGGGCACGTTGCCTTTGATCGTGCGCAATCGCTCACGGCCCTGGTGCGCCCCCGGAAGGGATTCGAAGAGACCGATCGTATATGGATGCTTCGGCGCGTTGAACAGCTCCCGCACGGTTGCATGTTCGACAATCTTTCCCGCGTACATGATCGCCACTTCTTCCGCCGTCTCCGCCACGATACCGAGATCGTGCGTGATCAGCAGCATGGCCATGCCGGTTTCCGCCTGAAGCTGTTGGAGCAGATCCAGGATCTGCGCCTGGATCGTCACGTCCAACGCCGTCGTCGGCTCGTCCGCGATCAGCAAACGCGGTCCGCAAGCCAGCGCCATGGCAATCATGACGCGCTGCCGCATGCCGCCCGACATCTGGTGCGGATAGTCGTCGACCCGGTCCTCGGGCGACGGGATGCCCACTTTGGCGAGCAACTCGATCGTCTGGTTCCGCGCTTCCTTCTTGGAGACCTTCTTGTGCACGCGAATCGCAGCGCCGATTTGACTCCCCACGCGAAACACAGGGTTCAACGAGGTCATGGGCTCCTGAAAAATCATGGAGATCTCGTTGCCGCGAAGCGTACGCATTTGCTTTTCCGTGAGCTTCAGGAGGTCTTTACCATCGAGCAGAATCTCGCCGTCCACGTAACGCCCCGGCGGCTGCGGGATCAGCCGCATGATCGACAGCGCCGTCACGCTCTTGCCGCAGCCGCTCTCGCCGACCAGCGCAATCGTCTTGCCGGCCGGAATATCCAGCGACACGCCATCGACCGCGTGCGCCTCGCCGTAGTCTGTGCGAAACCACGTCTTGAGATTGCGAATCTGCAGGGCCGGCTGAATGACGTCATTCATGATTACATCCTCAGCCGCGGGTCCATCGCGTCCCGCAGACCTTCACCGACGAGGTTGAAGGCCGTCACCGTCACAAAGATCGCAACCCCCGGAAACGTCACCAGCCACCACGCGCCGCGGTGCAGGTAGCTCTGCGATTGCGCCAGCAGCTCGCCCCAGCTCGCGGTAGGCGGCGGCACACCGAATCCGAGGAAACTTAGCGCGCTTTCCGTGAGGATGGCCGACGCCACGCCGAAAGTCGCCGCGACCAGCACGGGAGACAAGGCATTCGGCAGGATGTGCCGGAAGATGATGCGGAAGTCCCGCAGCCCCGAAGCCCGCGCCGCCATGGCGAACTCGCTGTCCCGCAGTTTCAAGAATTCGCCTCGCACAAGCCGCGCCGCGCCGGTCCAACTGAACAGGCCGAGTACGATCATCACGTTGTAAATGCTGGGCGGCAAGAAGGCCATTACCGCGAGGATGAGAAAGAAAACCGGGAAGCACAACACGATCTCGATGATGCGCAAGATGATGGCGTCGATAATGCCCCCGTAATATCCCGCCAACGATCCCAGGATCACGCCAATGAGAATCGCAATCCCCGTGGCCACGAATCCCACCGACATGGAAATGCGCGTACCCCAGATCACCCGGCTCAGCACGTCGCGGCCGCGGTCGTCGGTGCCGAGCCAATGGTCGTTGTCCGGCGCGCCCACGCGGTTGCGCAAATCCGATCGTTCCGGAGCATACGGAATGAGGGGCCGTATCGCTTGCTCGCCCTCGCCCGGTTCCCAGCGGCTCCAATCGACGGAAACCAGCGCCTTGTAATTGAGCACGTTCGGCAAAAAATAGCGCTCGCCCTGGTACACCACGTAGATGGGCACTTCCCCCGCGAGGAAAGGCGCCGCCAACGCAACGACGCCCAGGAATACGAGAAGCACCAGCGAAACGACCGCCTGCTTTCGCTTGCGGAACTGGCGCGCCACGAGCCGCCAGTAGCCTTCCTTGCGGCGCTTCGGTGGTAACGCCACGGGGTCCTGGTTCTGTATTTCCATCGCCGCGCTCATTCGAAGCGAATCCTCGGATCGGTCAACGCGTACAGGATGTCGGAAACGATCAACCCCACCAGCGTGAGCAGCGCGGAGATGGCCAGGATGCCCATGACGAGCGGGTAGTCGCGCGACAGGATGGCTTCAAACCCGAGCCGCCCCATGCCGGGAATCGAAAAAATCTGCTCGATGATCACGCTGCCGCCCAGCAACGCCGGTAGCAAGGTGCCGAGCAAGGTAATGATGGGGATGAGCGAGTTGCGGAAGGCGTACTTGAAAATCACGACCTTGTTCGAAAACCCGTAGGCCCTCGCCGTGCGGATGTAGTCCTGCCGGATCACATCGATCATGCCCGACCGCGCGTACCGCGAAATGTAGGCGAACCCGGTATACGTCAAGCAAAACGTCGGCAGCGCCAAGTGCCACATCCGGTCCTTGATCCACGGCCACCACGCCATCTGATCGGCGCCCAACGAATTGATCCCGTAAATGGGGAACCAATCGAGGAATTGTCCGCCGCCGAGAAAGTAGATCAACAGCATCGCCACCCAGAAACTCGGCAGGCTATACAGAAGGAACAAGACGAACGTCGTGAACGAGTCCGCCCACGTCGACTGCTTCACGGCACTGAACACGCCCAGGGGAACCGATAGCAGGTAGATGATGAGGATGGAAAGAATGTTGATTTGCAGCGTGATCGGCAAGGCTTCGCCGATCTTCTCGAGCACGGGCCGCCGGTCTTTGTAGGACGTCCCAAAGTCAAAGGTCACGAGCCGCTTCAACCACAACGCGTACTGCACGGGAATGG
>JAHDWY010000526.1 GCA_023384315.1 Candidatus Hydrogenedentota bacterium
AATCCGTAGCCGCCGAACAGCGTGTTTTCATAGCAACCGATGTAGGCCCATGGCGGCCCTTGAGGACGGCGGGCTGTGGGGTCCACGGGCGGCAGGTTTATCGTTTGAAGAATCTCACCATCCGCGGCGTCGAGTACCGTGCATGCGCTACCTTGCGCGACGTATACGCGGTCCTCCGTCGCCACGAAATTTGATCCCCGGATGTTCGCACCGGGAATGTGAACCTGGTTGTATCGCGTATCGGTCGGTGTGTCCTTGTACGTTTCGTCGAAATACACGCCGTAGGTTCCGAGGTCGTGAAGTTCGGTCTTCCAAAGCACCCGGCCCGTGTAGACATCTCGCGCGCTCATGCAGTCCATACCCTGAATGAACAAGCGGCCGCCGATGACTTGCTCCGGGGGGCCATGGCCATGCCGCGGCAAGACGTCAAGATTGCTGCTGCCGCCGAACCACAAGACTCCCAGCGGAAGCCGAACCAGTTGGTCATCCGACTTGGTGGTGTTCGCAATGTTCCCGTACATGTGCGTCCACTGCCCCGCACCCGGCAGGGGGCCCTCCCGGGACGCGATCTGTAACTGCGCGTCCACAATCGTCAATCCGGGAAACTGGCCGGACTGAATCCAATTGGCAAAGGCAACGGGATCGTTCTCTGGATTGGAGAGGAAGCAGAGCTTTCCGCCATAGGGCCGCATGGAATGGAACAGTCGATTGAGAAGCTCCTGGTCCTTCAAGATGCTGCTGTCTTCTCGATTGTCGACCACGGTCAGGGATGCCAGGTACGGTGGGAGTTCCAGCGTCATGGGAGTACCGTGGAGCACCGCCACGCGGACACCGTAGAGTCCTTCACCGTCCAGCGTGCGCCGCCATTCCTGGATGGGATTTTCGTCAGGCTGAACCGCGACAATCTGCAAGTTCGAACGTTGGGCCAAGGCGATCAGCGTGTCCACGCTGTCCGCGTTGAGAACCAGTGCATAGCCGTCTCGAACATTTGTTGCATCGAGTATGGAAAGGGACGTATCGACGGCTTCCTGAGCCGGGTCGGTGTATACCGGCGATGTCAGATGGTGTCGGGCTGATTCCGAAGCGGACCCAAAGCATAGAATCGCACCTTCTTCCGTTACGGCGAACAACTTGGCGTCCGCCGCAATCAAGCGCCGCACGTTGCCCTGCACGAGCTTTCGCCAGGCGATTGCCGGTTGCTGGCCGGAATCATCCAGATCCAGGGCCGTCACGGTATCTCCGCCCGCCGCGTAAAGCCGATTGCCGGCCTTGATAAGATCTGCCGTGGCGTCTATCGGGATTTCCCAGCGCGGTGTGATCTGGGAACCATCGGGCGGGGCAACAATAGAACTCAGCGAGAACGCACGAACGGAGTCACCGCGAAAGAAAACCGTGTCAGGCGTCAGGACCGGCTGAATGCCGATGCGGGAGAGCAGTGCGTCGCCCGTGTCTGCGGCGTACATGTTCACTTCGCCTTCGCGATAGTGATTGAAGTAAACGCCTCCAATGGCGGCGACAAACGCGCCGCCGGTCTTGTTGTGTTCGGCAAACCGGTAGTAATCCAGCGCCCCGGTTCTCCGGTTGAAACCGGCAGGAACGGATCGGCCGCCGGGCACCAGAAGACGCTCCCCTGCCATGACGAAGTACCCTTGAGGCGCGACGCCTGCGAAGGCCGGGGAATTGTGCGGCTGCAGTATGTAGTCCATGCTCTGCCCGTCGTTCACCCAGAGTGGGTCGCCGGTCTCCGCGTCAAGCGCGTAGATGAAGATCCCCATCATGGGCCAGATGCTGGCCCCGAAGTAGATCACACCGTCCGCAATGACCGGCGCACCCCGGACGGGCCAGGTGGAAATCAGCCGCCTATTGCCGAGGATTTTCCGGTCGGATGGTCCGCCCCGGAACTTCCAAACGATCTCGCCGTCGTCCGCTTCCAGGCAGTAGAGATACCCATCGTCACAGCAGACGTAGAGCTTGTCATTCCACGCCAGCGGCGCGAACCGTACCGGCCCGTCGAAGTATCGCCGCCACCGCTCCTCGCCCGAGCCGGTGTCCAAGGCCACGACTTTGTCGCTGTCGTTAAAGCCCAGAAAGAGTGTTTGGCGAGATACGATCGGCTCGAAGATCTCGTCGTAGGGCATGAGGTCCTGGTTCAATGGATCGTCCCACACGGGTTCCCGCGGCGTGTACTGCCGGATCCATCGCAGATTCAATTCGGCGGGCAATGCTTCGGGTGACGCAGCCGTGCGGCCGCCGTCGAAGCGCCACGTCGGCCAGTCTTCGGCGGAGGCAACGCATGCACTGCCAACGACAAATGCGGCTACAACAGGGCTGACCGCGCGAAACATGCTCTGCTCCTTCGCAAGTGGGACATTCCGTCGTCGCGCCTGCGGGGGAGTGGACGCTTGGAAGTAACGACACGTAAACCGAATCGAGGGGAGGAAACGTCTGTTCGTAATCTGACCTTAGCGAATGCGATCATGAGCGGCCTACCGGAACTCTCGGTCGTACCGGCCCATGATGCGCGGACCGTCTATCGTGATCATCCAGGGCTCGTCGGCGCCCAAGTACTTTTCGAATCGTACTTGGCCGTCCATATACAAGACGTTCATGCCGGCCGGGACGTGGCACGAACCCATGATTTGAGGGGTTAGGTGATCCCACATGATCGGAACGTCGCTTTGGGCGTGGGATCCCGATGCGGGATTGTTGATGTCGGTTATCAGAAACCGCTCGATGCCTTCACGCAACCGAAATATCACGTCCCCATTGCCAGCTTGGGTTCCTGCGTTTGCAGCCGATACCGTAAAATCGTCGTCGGAAACATGGCCGTCTCCGGACGCCGCGTTTGCGGCACCCAGTTCTCCCAGCGGAGTACCGTCCCAATCGCTGCCTTCGTACCTTCCGTTGACGCCACTTCCCGGAACGCCCACGAGATCGAATCCCAGGAAATTCACCGACTCAATGAACAACCATCCCGTGTAGTTGTAAGGAGCCTTCAATAATTCTTCCGGTTCCACAATCCCATTCTGGTTGCCCATGGGTGTTCCGTTGGCGCGCACGCCTTCGTCGTAGCGCTCCAAAGGTGTCGCTCCTCCACCGACCCAGGAGGGACACCAGACGACATTCACGTCCGTCAGATATTCCGGCATGACGGAGGGGCCATTGAAGATCATCGTGTCGGAAAGGTTCCCGTGGACGTCCAGAATCTGCCGCGGGGGAAACGTTGATCCCCGCGATTCCGACGCATATATCTTGAAGACGAGTCCCATCTGTTTGAGGTTGTTCTGACAGACCGCCCTGCGCGCGGCTTCCTTGGCGCGAGCCAAGGCGGGCAATAGAATCGCGGCCAGAATTCCGATGATGGCAATGACCACGAGTAATTCGATCAGCGTGAAACCGCGGGAACGCGAACAAGACATACTGCTACCCCCAACTGAACCGGACTTCCCCCGAAGGCCGTCGAAACTCCGCACCCAAGTTGTGCGCCACCGCTATGGTGCCATCTTCACCTCGCCGCGCACAAACGCATGGCCCGCCGTCGTACGTCAAAGACCTGCGCGTCCGCGTACCCCTCGTCTGGAATCGACGCCGAAAGTTTGATGTCTCTCAGGTATGCCAAGGGGCACGTTTGGCGCGTCGCAGTAGACGGTTTGCCTGTTCATCTTCTGGAAACACTTCCCGGGCAGGGTCCCACTGCAACGACCGGCCCAGCTTATACGCGATAATCGTCAGGTGCCCCAACGAAGCCGCGCGGTGCCCGATCTCTTCATGAGAGTGGGGCTTCCCACGTGTCTTGATGCACTCGATCCAGTTGGCGTGGTGGTCTTTGCCTCCAAGGTCCACGTCGTGCGCCGGGGAGTTGTATTCGGCCATGAGGTCTTCGGGGCCGCCCGTGATTCCCGGGTTGTCCGACATGGTGGTGAGCCAGCCTCGCTCGCCCACGACCACGCCGCCGAAGTTTCCATC
>JAHDWY010000527.1 GCA_023384315.1 Candidatus Hydrogenedentota bacterium
TCACGACGTCCGGGTCGCGTCGCGGCGCATTCGATCCCACCTTCGGGCGCATAGCAAGGCGTTTAAGAAGAAGGCCCTGGAAGAGTTTCAGTGCCGCGTGCGCGCCGTGACCCGGGGCCTCGGCACGGCTCGAGAACTGGACGTGACCGTTGATCTTCTGAGTCAGCGCCGAAAGACACTGAAGGGTCCGGCCCGTGCCGCCGCCACCAAAGTCCTCCGCGCGTTGCGCGCCGAGCGTCAGGATGAAGATCCCAATGTGGACGCTTCCGTACATCTCATTCAGGATGGCCGCTTCTCGACCAGCCTCGAGAAGCTTCTCTCCAACGTAAAGAGTAGAAAGAGGTGCTACGCGGATGCGGCCGCCGCGAATCTGAACAAGCGGTTGGACAAAGTCGTGGCGAAAAACGCGATGTGGATCGAGTCCCACGGCGACGAAGATCTCCATCAGGTCCGAATCGCGTTCAAGCGGCTGCGCTACACCTGCGAAGTTTTTCATCCCCTGTATGACGAACCCATGACGACTTTTTTAGCTATCCTCAAAGAGACCCAACAGACGCTGGGCGATTGGAACGACATCCGCATCCTGCGCGATCATGTGGAACGGCTTGCAAAGAAGTTGGACGGGGATGCGCGCGAGGGGATATCGGCGCTCCACAGCCAGTTGGATCGCGAAGTGGACGCATTGCGGGAATCTTATGAACGCACCAGCACCGGCTTCTTTTCCGAACCTGCAATAGACCGGGTTCGCGCGTTATTCGCCGCCGTCGAATGTCCGTGTTGCGCGTCCTCGCCTGCGGCCAAGTCGTAATCAGTGCCATTGAGATGGGAAAGGATTTGCACTTATGTTCCTTCGAATTCTTGTTGTGCTGGGTCTGCTTGCCACCGCAAGTGCACAGTCCCTTGCAGAAGAGGTGGATCTCCGCGTCATGTCGTTCAACATCCGGTTTGGTTCTGCGAACGACGGCGACAATTCCTGGGAAAATCGCAAAGAAATTGTCGTCGACATGATCCGCGAACAAGACCCGATCGTCATCGGCACGCAGGAATGCCTCGACTTCCAGGCGGATTATCTGGTGGAGCAACTCCCCCACTTTCGCTGGTTCGGCGTGGCACGCGAAGCGGACGGCAGCGGCGAGCGGATGGCCGTACTGTATCGGGCCGACTTAATCAGTCCAATCGAATCCGGCAACTTCTGGCTTTCGGAAACGCCCAAGGCGCCTGGCAGTTCCTCCTGGGACTCGGCGTGCAACCGCATGGCGACTTGGGCGCGGTTCCACCACCACGCCAGCGGTCAGGCCTTCTATTTGATCAACACCCACCTCGATCATCGCAGCGAACCGGCGCGGCAAGGCGGGTCGAAGGTGGTGCTCGATTTTATCGAGACATTGCCGGACGATGTTCCCTTGGTTCTAACAGGCGACTTCAATTCCATCGCTGCAAACAGCATCCCGTATTCGATTCTGATCGACGGCGGACTCGCTGACGCATGGGACACGGCAGCGGAACGTGTTGGACCGGCGGTCACGTGGGGCGCCTTCAAGGCGCCGGAAGTCGATTCCGACCGGCGCATCGACTGGATCATGACCCGCGGCGGCATCGTTGCGGATCGGTGTGAAACGGTGACGTACAATTACGACGGGCGCTACCCGAGCGACCATTTTCCCGTCGTGGCGCATCTCAAGATCGGTGGCAGCGAAGACGAATGATAATTCTCGTTGCTCACTTCGCTCAGAATGACGGTATGTGACTGTTTTGCTTTTGCCTTCTCACATGCTCACGCTTCGTCATACACCCGAACTTCGTAAACTCGCGCGTTGGGGCTGCCGTTCGTTGCCAGCGCGGTCAGTCGAATCGCGTCGAACCTGACGCGATCAAAGCGATGTACGCGGCGGCGCACATAGTTCCCGGTTACTTCCACAATGCGCTTCCACGCCGAACCATCCCGGTAATCCAATCGGTAGTCGCGTACGCATTCCGGGTATCGGAACAGGGCGTCGCGTACGCGGTAATTTGCGTTGGTGTCGAAGGTCAGTTGAATCGTGCTACAAGCAATCGCCTTTGGCCAGCCCAGTTCGAGCGTCGCGGGAAACGGGTGTGCCGGATCGGACATCCAGAGATTGGTCCACTGATCCGGCCGGTTCGTACCACGGTTCACATTGGCTGCTTCGAAGGGGCGGCTCCCGGGCGTCATGCGCATGGCCAGGGAAACCCCTCCAACCATGGGTCGCCACCGTTTCGCGCCGGGAAGGTCGGCCGGGGTGACGCCGACGGGACTGACGCAAGGCATGCCGTGTACGTCTTGGTATCCCAACCAGTGCAGGCCGGGCATCATGGCCGGTAGAAACACCGCGTAGAAGCGCTCTGGCGTCACGCGAACGTTCATTGGAAAGGTCACCCAACCGCGCGATCTCGCCGGCACAACGCCAGTCGCGCTCGCCAGGTCCTCGGTCGCGCGAAAATCCCACACGTACGGGGCTTCTCGCAGCGTGAGCGAGACTTTTGTGTCCACATCGAGTTCTGACTGAAGGAACAACGCAACTTCATCGACACGATCGCCAGAAACCGGGAAGATCTGCGCGTGGGGAACGGAAAGATCGAAAGGTTCGGCCCCTTCGGGAAAGTGCAGTACCGCGCTGCTGCTTGCGGTAACCTTTGCCTGCCGGGCGAGGTCGTTGGGATCTTCATTGGCGACCCCGGGAATGTGGCCGTCCTGTTTAAGGATGAGTTGTTGCACTTCGCGCGCGTGACGCCGCGCCACGCCACGCGGAGATGCTCCCTTCTTTGTGCAGACCGACGCCGCAACGCCCACAGCTTGTCCGACGATGCAGCCGGTCGAGAGTACGCGGGACGATGAGAACCCCACGTAGGAACAACTGATCGGCCGACCCGCCATCATGAGGTTGTCGACATTCTTCGAGTAGAGCGCGCGGAGGGGAATGCCGTAAGGGTAGGTGCTTACCTCGTCCCAATACTCGTCGTTCCGCAGCGGCGGGCAGGGAATCTGATCCCGAGCGAGCACACCGCCTTGCGTGTGAATATCGATGCTCCACGCGCCGTAGGCGACCGCGTCGTCGAGGAGTTTCGGATTCTGGAGATGTTGCTGCGAAATGACGTAGTCCCCCATGATCCGGCGGCACTCGCGCTTGTACGGCCACCAGCCGACGAATTCCAGCCCGTAGTTCTCAGCGCCGTGGTCGCCGCGATTCTTGATGTGATCCCAGACGCCGAGCAATTGCCGCAACGCTTCGTGGGTCATGGCGTTGTTGTCATGGATTTGGTGGTACGGCGTGCCGACTTCGATCCACCAGTACCCGCCTTCGATGTGGGAATGTCCGCGCTTGTACAAGTCGTCCTCGGTGGGAAACTCCGCTGCCCACTCGGGTCGCGCAAACGGTACCGGACGTCCCGTGTCCATGGCGCGGAAGAAGAGCGTGCTACCCATCTTCTTGTCGTCGGGCGCTTCCGGCGCGGCCTCTTCGCCGAACTCCGCTCGCGCTTCACGGCCCCAGCGGCATTCCGCTCCGGCGCGGTGGGCCAGCACGCCATCGCCGGTGGCGTCGAGGAAAAGCGGCGCGCGAAGCGTAAAGGTTCGTTCGGAACCCAGTTGGATGCAGTAGATGGAATCGATACGAGCCGAGTCGCGCATGGTAACGCGGTGCATGTGGGTATTGAGAAACAGCGTAATGTTGGGTTCCAGGATGACCTTCTCATATAGGACCAGATCCCAGTGGCAGTTCATGAGGCCCTCGCGGCCGACCTGATGATCGCGCACGCGTTCTTCCGTGTGGAACTCGTCGTGGATGCCCATTTCTTTCACCCACGCGCGATGTCCCGCAATATTCTCGGGGACGAGCTTCACCTCGCTGGAGGAATTGCCGCCGAGCATGGAACGCTCATGCACCAGGGCAACTTTCACGCCGTTACGCGCCGCGCTGATGGCGGCCGTGGTTCCGGCGAT
>JAHDWY010000528.1 GCA_023384315.1 Candidatus Hydrogenedentota bacterium
ATCTCGTTCTCCATCGGGACCGTCTTCGCCCACGCCATCACACCAGTTTTCACCGTCATCCAAACCGTCGCAGATTGGGGCGCACAGGTCCAGCAGTATATGCCCCCAATCACGTCGCCCACCCTCGGCGCGGGCATCATGTATGTCCTGGTAGTGCTGAGCGCAGTGGGCATTCGCGCCGCAAGTCGCCGTGGATCGTTTGTTCATCGAGGCGTCGTCGTGGTGGCATTGATTGGCGTAGTCGTATTCTGGCGCGACTGGTGGCCGGAGCCATCCGTTGCCTTTCTTGACGTGCGACAGGGCGACGCCACGGTAATCCTATCGCCTGAAGGAAGGGTAGCCGTGGTCGACGCGGGAAATCGCAACGAATTCGCGGACTATGGCGAACGCGTCGTCGCACCGTATTTGTGGTCGCGCGGCGTGACGCGCATCGACCACCTTATTCTAACCCACGCCGACCGGGACCACATGGGCGGCGCCCTATATCTGCTCGACGAAATGGCCGTCGGCGAGGTCGTGCTCGGGCCCGTCGCAGGAGAAAGCGCGACGGAGCGAGAGGTTATCGACCGCTGCGCCACGCGATCGGTCCCGGTGAGGCGCGTTGCTTCCGGAGATGCCATTGATCTGGGCGGGGCGGAGCTCTTCGTCGTACATCCGCCTATGGAATGGCCGGGAAACCACGAGGACAATGATCTGAGTATCGTGATGCGCCTGGAGTGGGACGGCACGCGCGTTCTACTGCCCGGAGATATCGAAGTCGAGGCGGAGACCTTGGTTGCGAAGACCGATTGCAGGGCGGACGTGCTGAAAGTCCCCCACCACGGCTCGCGGACGTCGAGTTCGGCCGCGTTCATCGACGCGGTGGCCCCGCGCTACGCCGTCGTATCGACTGGCGGACGCTACGGGCGAGAAGCCGTTTCATCACAAGTGCTCGACCGCTACTCGCAGCGCGGCATTACCGTGCTCCGAACCGATGAATTGGGCGCGGTCCTGCTTACGATGGAGAACGGCTCTCCTCGCCTGGTGGGCACGCGACGAGTACGCCCGGCCAACCCGGTGCCGAAGCGCGCAGGCACAACCCATGGAGATGGACAATGATACCGGTCAAGATTCACGCAGGTCTTTCGCACTTCCTGGCACTTGCCGTCCTTCCCTTGCTCGTCGCCGTTGACTCCATCGCGGATGACCGGGTCCGGCCGTATGAGACCAATCCCCAATATTGGCAGTACAAGGGCGAGCCCGTGCTCCTGCTCGGGGGCAGCAAGACGGACCACATTTTTCTGCTTGACGATCTGGAGAGCCATCTCGACGAGATCGTCGCGGCCGGCGGAAACTATGTGCGTTGCACGATGAGCCAACGTGAAGGCAGCACGCTAAAACCCCACCGCCTGTTGCCGGACGACAAGTTTGATCTCGACCAGTGGAACGACGACTACTGGAACCGCTTCGACCGGTGCCTTGAACTATGCGCGGCGCGCAACATCATTGTGCAGATCGAGCTGTGGGATCGCTTCGACTACTCGCAGAAAGAATGGGCCGCGAGCGCGTGGCGTCCCGCCAACAACGTGAACTACGCGGGCGAGGATACCGGGTTCGCCGACGCCTATCCCGAACCGGCCCATCGCGACAAACAGCCCTTCTTCTTCACCGTTCCCGGCATACCCCAATACGACGAGCGGTACGCGCGCATTCTGTCCTATCAGGGAGCTTTCGCGGAGAAGGTTTTGCAGCACGCATTGCCGCACGGCAACGTGCTCTATTGCATCAGCAACGAAGGCTCGGCCCCGGCGGAGTGGAGCGCGTATTGGGCGCAACTCATCCATGACCGCGCGCGGCAGGCGGGCGTCTCCGCGTTCGTCACCGAAATGCTCGACGGCGCGCGCCTGGAACCCGTCGTGAGCCGCCCGGACCGGTACACCTTTGTCGAGGGCTCCAAAGTGCTTGGGCCTCGACGTCAAGCCTGGGCTCCGAAAGGGGAAGGTCAATGGCAGTTGATCCTCGATACCTTCACGGCGATGGGCGATACGAAGCGCCCTATCAATGCGGTGAAAATCATCACCAATGAAGACGCGGAACAGGACCTCTACTCGCGGCAGAAGTTCTGGCGCGGACTCATGGCGGGGATGGCTGCCATTCGATTCCATCGTGCGCCCGCAGGGTCGGCCCTCAACGACAGCGCCAAAGTATGCATTCGCGCGGCGCGGCTGGTCGAGGCGCAGGTGAAATTCTGGGAACTCGCGCCGCGCCTCGATCTGCTTTCAGATCGTGATGAAGACGAAGCCTACCTCCGCGCGGCACCGGGACACGGCTATGTGTTGTACTTTCCCAACGGAGGCGAGGTGACGCTTGATCTCTCACGGGAACTGGAAGCGCGCTCTGGCTACTGGATCGACATCGGCGCGGGCGAGCAACGTGAAATGATCTCTATCGACGGTGGTGCGCCAGTTCCGATTGCGGCGCCCGGAACCGCAGATTGGGTTCTCGTGCTTACACCACGTTGAATCACACCTTCCGCGCGGTGATGAAATCGAAATGGTCGACGAATTCCAGCACCTCCTCATCCATATACCGGGCTTCCATTTCGCGCAGACCAGCCGCCAGTTCCTCCGGCGAGAACGACGACAGAAGTGTCATGTACTGCGACTCGACCATGGCGAAGTACTTGACCTTTGGGATGGCGTGCGGGTATTCGAGGAAGTCATGCTCCACGGTGAAGCCCGCGTCGCGCAGCATCGCCTGCAATTCGTCCGGGCAGGCGTGCCAATTCAGGGCCCGTTCCAGCGCCGCATCGAACAAGGGATACCGGATCGTGGGCGGTACATGCACCAGGAGAAACGCGCCGCCCTTCGGAAGGCTCGCGTAGATGTTCGCGAAGAGCTGCGCCTTGTCGTCCACGTGGTGCACGGCCTCCTTCATGAACGCTTTGGTGTAGCCGTTGTGGTTCTCCGAGTACGCAAGCGCGTCCATGCAGATGGGCGTCAGTCCGCAACCTGCCGGGATCGCAGCGAGCATTTCGGCGAAGGGGTCCACCGCTTGGACGGGTCGCTTCAAGGAGACCTGCTTCAAGATGTCTACGGAGTACATGCCCGTGCCGCAGGCAAGGTCCAACAGCACGTCGTCCGGTTGAAGTTCGAGCTTCTCAACGATTTTCATCGTCAGCGCACGCACGAACACCGGCGAGTAGTACAAGAAGTCGTCGTATTTTTCCGCCAGCCGCGTGTAGTGTTCGCGAAGTAATTCACTCATCTTATGGTCCCTCCCCTGGCTGATCGCCCTATGCTTCGAGAACCGCCTTCAAGAATTCTCGAGTCCGTTCTTCGGATGGTTCCGTGAAGATGTGATCGGGCGCGCCTTCTTCAACGATATTTCCGTGGTCGATGAAGACCACACGATCGGAGATCTCCTGCGCAAACCGCATCTCGTGAGTAACGAGGATCATGGTCGTGTCGTCCTGATGGGCCAGGTCGCGAAGCACAGTCAACACTTCGCCAACCAGCTCCGGGTCGAGGGCCGAAGTGACCTCGTCGAACAACATCACCGCCGGTTGCAGGGCCAGCGCGCGGGCAATCGCAACGCGCTGCTTCTGGCCTCCGGACAGTTGCCCGGGGTAGACGTCGACTTTATCGGCGAGACCCACCTTATCCAGGAGTTGCCGGGCGCGCTCTTCCGCCTCTGACTTGGGGGTTTTCAAGACGTGCCGCGGCGCGACGGAGACGTTATGGAGCACGGTCATGTGGGGAAACAGATTGAAGTGTTGAAAAACCATGCCCACCTTGCCCCGAACGCGACGGACGTGTTTGCGATTGGCAGGGACTGTCTCGCCGTTCTTCCGCATCTGCCACATCGAGTCGCCGTCGATTTCAATTTCGCCTGAGTTCGGTTTCTCCAGGGTCATCATCAATCGCTATAAGGTCGATTTTCCCGAGCCGCTCGGGCCTATGATGGATA
>JAHDWY010000529.1:0-3655 GCA_023384315.1 Candidatus Hydrogenedentota bacterium
AGCCGGTGTCGCGGCCAGGTCTCGCCTCCGACCGTCAATATCGAACCGCATGCGTAGCTTCCACCAGGGATCGCCACCTCCGGGAGGATTGGCCACATACTCCCACCGGGGAAGTCCGTTGTTCTGATCGTCCGGCGACCCCGAGTCATTAAAGTAGTAGAATTCCGGCCACATTGGATAGTCGCCGTTATACTGAACCCCGCCACCGGCTAGGGGCGTTGGCGCATCGAACACGGCATTTCCGTTCGTATCCGCAAATACCCACAGACCATTGAAACCGAAGTCCCGGCGAATCGAAGTTTCCGGATCGAAATTGCCGCCGCCCAAACTGTCGACAGCACTAGTTAACGTCTCCAGTCCGTTCGTTGGATTGAACCCGCCGTTGCCGAGCGGACCCGCAGGATTAGCACCGATATCGGTCAGGATGACGTTGACTTCCTTCAAACTCGCGGGGCCGAATTGGTGCCCCACGCCGTGCAAGTCGATGCCCATGAGCACGGTCCAGTTATCCAAGGGCATCAATTGCCGGAGTTCCAGGAACTCGCCCGAAACAAGGTCAAAGGCCGTCCCAATGGCGTCAAAACGCGGACGGCGGTATTCGGCGAGGGGCGTGTACATCCGGCGCGGGTGCGCCCACGCGTTCGCAAACTCGGGATCATTGGCAGCATTGGTGCCTGGGCCGCTGGTGCGATCCCACACGCTGAAGGCCGATGAATAGGCTGTTTCGGGATCCAGCGGATCTTCGTCCAGCGGATTGTAGGTGTCAGGGTTGCCATCGCTGCCGGCGGGCGGAAGGCCGTTCGGCAGGACCATCAGGGCGTCGGTGACGTCGTAGGCCAGCGTGAGAAGATTGCGCCAGGTCGCCGTGGTCCGAACCACGAGAATATAGTTGATCGGGTCTTCCGAGGAAGACACATTAATCTCGAAGTCGCTGAAATCCATATCGTATTGGAGATTACCCGGCCCGTCGTTGTCCAAAGGATTACCGGTTCCCGTGTGGATGCCGTCCACGTCGAAAATGAGCGGCAACCCTGCGTAGGGGGTGAGGGGCCGTCCCACCACGAGAAAGTCATCGCTGTCGAAGGTGCCGCGATCGGCGGGATCGGCATTTCCGTCGACAAACACCGCGTATTCGAGAATGTCGCTGGGCTGAATCAAGCCACTGGTATTGTAACTACGGTCCGACGCTGGGATGGGGTCCGGTTTGATTCGAAATACCAACGACTCCAATTCACGTTCTTCGCCGGTCGCTGGAATAAGGTCCGTTTCAGTGCTGCTGTCGTCGTTCGCGCTGGCATCGGTTGAACCTTGCGGGGGCGTAATGTCGACCGTATTCTCGATAGGCGTCCCTTCCTCGGGAGCTTCCCCTGCTTCCATGGTGAAGATAAACAAAGGAGCCCAATCGTTGAGGGGGAGCAAGGCCGCTGTATCCGGCAATAGGTCATCAATGTTGAAAGTAACCCCTTCGTTTCCGACCTGGCCTTCAACCGTATACGTAATCGAACTTCCCGCGGGCATGTCGGCGACGTCGTCGATCTGGGTCAAATCCCCGTTAATCTGAGTTCGCACCGCTCCACCCGCTAAGGCGACATTGATATTGAAGACAAAAACTTCATTCGGGAATTGGTCCGTGATTGCAACGCCGTTCGCGTCATCCGGCCCGGAGTTCGAGACGACAATGGTGTACGTAATCAGGGACCCGGGGATGTATTGTGTCTCCGTACTGTCTTTAGTTACGGCAACGTTGACGTTTTGCGCGTATGCGGTGGGGACGAGTGCGACTAGGAGCAACACCGCGACAACACACGATGCGATTCGGAATCCGGCGCTTGAGTTCTTCACTTGTGTTTCCTCCACCGAAAAGCAAAACGGCCCCTGCACGTGATTTCGTCAGGAGCCTGAGAATACGTTTTGCTCATAGTTTTCGGCAAGAGCCCGCGACAACCCCGCACCGCCGCGAACCGTGCTGTTCCTACCTCTTTCAAAAGAGCACCAAGACACACTAGACCTTGCTGTTCGTTTCTGCGCCTTGGCCCCCTTGGACCCTCAATAACCACAGAAGGCAGCGCCTCTACTGGTACCGCGCGGCCCGGAAGATGTCACACAGTGTATAGCACACAACGGGATTTGTGTCAACAAACAAGGATTGCGCAATTCCCATGGCCGCAGAAGGTTAAGCATCTATCCCGCATTTCACAGGGATGCACTATTCCTAAATTTTGCAAACAATTTACCGGACCCGACCGGTCTATCCTCTTATCGGTTATGGACCGGCCTTTCTGTAGGGATTCCCCAAATACCTGTGCATCGGGGGCTATTGGGCCAACGCCACGCGGCTGGGCTCGGGATAGATGGAGTGATAGGCCGCGTAGTTGCCGAGGACTTTCTTGACAAAACCCCGGGTTTCCGTGAAGGGAATGGCCTCCACGAAGGCTTCCATGTCGCTCGTGGGGATCTGCCGTTTCCATTTCGACACGTTCCCCGGACCCGCGTTGTAGGAGGCCAACGCAAATATCAGATTCGAGTCGTTGCGCTCCACCATGCGGATGAGGTAGTAGGCGCCCAGCCGTAGCGAGTTCTCGGGGTGGGTCAGGTTGTCCACGTGGTCGTTACTCACTGCAGGCTCGATACTTGCCAGCCATTTGGCCGTCGCGGGCATGAGCTGCATCACGCCGGTCGCGCCCGCGGACGATACAACGCGGGATTGGAAGATGCTTTCCTGCCTTCCCACGGCGAGAATCAGATAGGGATCGAGGCCGGTTTCTTTTGCCATGCGTTGGACGTCGCCCCAGTAGGCGCGGGGGTAAAGCACGCGCAACCGTTCCAAGGTGGGCGCCCCGTCCTTCATCCCCCACCCTGTAGCGTCGGCGAATTCGGCGGCCATGGCCGTCAAACCCGCGTCGGACAAGACGCGGTAGTACACGCCGGCGTCGTCCGCGGCCAGGATGGCGGGAACGAGGTGCAGGGCCTCCCACTCGGCCTCTTCCAACCCGTGACTGGCAAAGAAGGTCAGGCGCTGATACCAGGCGCTCTGCAGGATCGATTGCGGGAACTCGGTCTCCGGTAGCAACCCCAGGGGTACGGGCCGGACGAAGGAAGCGGATCCGGCCGCCTTCAGGTCAGGGGCCGCGACTTTGCCGAGTTCATGAAGGCGCTCGACCGCGCGATGGGCGTAGAACTGGCCGACCAGCCGGGCGGCCTTGCCGTAGTCCGCGACCGCGCCTTCCGTATCGCCCCCAGATTCTTTAAGGCGCCCACTTTCAAACAGGGCTTCCGCCGCCATCGCGCTGTTGGGATGGTGCGTGGCAAGCGCCTGGTAAGCCTCGATCGCTTCCGCCGGCTTTTTCTCGCCTCGCAGGAGACGTCCGGACTCGATCCAGGCGTCGTCGGCGAGCCGATGTTCGGGACAGGCCCGCGCGAGCTGTTGGTAGACGGCCACGGCCGCCATTTCCGAGCCCGAAGAGGCCAGCTTTTCGCCGTACCACCAGAGGGCGCGCGCCGTGTCGTCGCTGCCGGGATAGTGTTCGGCGAGCCGGTCGAAGGCCGATTGGGCTGCGTCGTGCTGGCCGGCGCCATACAAATCCCGTCCCAGGTAGTGCAAAGCTGCGGCCGCCCAAGGCGACTCGGGATAGTTCTCGGCAACGTCGCGGAGGAT
>JAHDWY010000529.1:3665-3943 GCA_023384315.1 Candidatus Hydrogenedentota bacterium
GTCTCTCGCGCCCAGTTGGAGCCGGCCTTGAAGGTAAAGGCTCTGGGGCCGATGAGCGCTGCCGGCAAGTAACAACCGCGGCGCCGCGGCGAGCAAGACCTGTTGCGCTTCGCGGTCCTCGCCGCTGTACAGGAACGCGTCGGCGGCATCGAGCACATGCTGGAGTTCGGGCGAATTCCTGAGGCGTTCGGCGGCCTCGAGGCGGCGGGGGCGGGTCCACGACTCGGCGAGGAGCGTCGCGCACAGGGCGTAGCCTTCCGCTTTGCCCGCTTCGGTCT
>JAHDWY010000530.1:0-535 GCA_023384315.1 Candidatus Hydrogenedentota bacterium
TCCATGAGGAGGCGTACCGCCTTGTTCATGCGCGATTTCACCGTGCCCACGGGAATGCCGAGGCACTCGCCAATCGCGTCATACGGCATGCCCTCGTACCGGGCCATCAAGAACACCGCACGATGCCGCATGGGGAGACGTGCAATCGCCGCCTCGAGCCGTTCGCGCAACTCGGATTCACGCGCGCTTGCGTCGGCGCTGGCGTGTGCGTCGGGAATCCGTTCCGCCAGTGGAGGGCCGTCACTTTCTGCGCCGCCAAAGCGATCCAGCGATACGGCCAAGCGGCGACGCAGGTACCGCAGCCGATCGCAACTGCAGTTCGTGGCGATCCGGTACAACCACGGCCTCAGGGGAGAAGACGGCTCGTAGCGGTCCCGGGAGCGGTACAATCGCAGCATCGTTTCCTGAAACACGTCCTCCGCCTCGGCGGCGTTGCCGGTCATCCGCCGGAGATAATTGAACAGTGGCGCTTCGTACCGGCGAACCAGCCGGCCAAACGCTTCCATGTCGCCATCACGCGCGGCGGCCATGAGGG
>JAHDWY010000530.1:545-3937 GCA_023384315.1 Candidatus Hydrogenedentota bacterium
GTTTCATCCGAGTCCCCATGGGGGCGCTCTTCTATTGGATACGCGCTATCCATCGTTCCGGTTCATTTGAGATTACGCAGGTGCTCATTGGGGAGAACGGCCAAGGTCACCGTAGCCCGCGCGATGAGTTTCTCCCTATCTCCAGTGCGGGCATACACATCCGATTGAACGACGATCAACCGCCGCCCGTTCCGAACGACTTCCGCGCGGCAGCGCAGTGCGTCGCCGGATCCCGGCCGGAGCAGGCTGATCGAATAGCCCACGCTCAATACAATCTCGTCCGCAGCAATTAAGGTCGTGCCCGCAGACCCGGCGGTGTGGTCCGCGAGGGTAGCGACGGCGCCACCGTGAACGACATCGTTCTGCTGCAAATGGTGGTCGCGCAGGGGCATGGTGGCTTCGCACCATCCCGGTCCCGCGCTGTGATACGCGATGCCCAGGTGGTGAACGAACTTCGCCTTTTGAAACGTGCTTTCAACGCGCTCCATATAGTCCGGGTCGCGTGGCTTCAATTCCTCACTCATACGAAATCCTTCCTTCCGCAACGGCCAAACCTTGCCTACAATAGCGCGGTTTGGGCCTCGGATTCACGTTTTGAGCTATAGCATTGACGTATCACGGGAATCCCCCGTAGCATAGAGTGGTGAACCTCCGTACTCGATATTTCCACGTTTGTGCGCGCGATTCGCTCGTCGGGCGTGCGCGCCGGTGCACGACTGTGATTGCTCTGGCGGTGTGTCTGGCCGGCTGCCCCCCGAGTGAGAAGGCATCGTCACTCGTCAGCGTTTCCCCATGGAGCATTGACCTCGCAAACAAGTCCGTAGAAGGCGTTGTCACGATCTCTGCGGCGTCACCGGATGGCGCAGGGAAACGATTCACGGTCGAATCCAGCGCCCCATGGCTTACCACCATTCCCAAGACGGGAGTCGTTCCCGCGGAAGGGGCGCACACGTCCATTACGCTGCGGGCAACTCGGGCACGCATGAAACCCGGCGCGAACCAGGGAACTGTCGCGGTCGCGGTGGACGGAGTCGAACGGCACGTTATTACGGTTCGGGCCGAAGCGACGCTCGTGGCGGACTTCACCGCATCGCAAACGGTCGTCACCGCGAATGACCCCGTTTCATTCAGCGACGCGTCGACGGTCCTGACCGGCGCAGCGCCCGTTTCACACTGGCACTGGGATTTCGGAGACGGAGGAACCAGCGACGAGCAGAATCCGGTACACGCATACACCGATCGTGGGCGGTATACCGTTCAGCTCGAAGTGCGGTCGTCAGACCACACCGATCTGCGGCGGCGGCAGGGATACATTCACGTAAGCGAACCCCAGGGGCCCATCGCGGATTTCGTCGCGGCAACGACCCAGCCGGTCGTTGGGGTTCCGCTTCAGTTCACGTCGACGGCGCTTCCCGGCACCGCGCCCATTACGTCGTGGTTGTGGGATTTCGGCGACGGCAACCAGAGCGCGGTGCCAAATCCCGTTCACGTGTACGCGGCGGCGTCGGTCTACGATGTCTATCTCACGGTGACGACACGATTGAGCTCCGACACGGAAATCAAACTCGGGTATATCGATGTGCGGGAGGCGCCGCCAGCCGCCGAGTTCGCAACGCGCCTTCGCACGCCCTTTGTCGGGGAGCCGTTGGAGTTCACGGATCTCTCATCAAGCCCTGGCGGTCCGATCGTACGCTGGCTGTGGGACTTTGGCGACGGTGCTCGAAGCATGGAATCGAATCCCGTCCACATCTATACGGCCGCGGAAGCGTACTCCGTGAGCCTCACGGTGGAAACACCGGGAGGAAGGGATTCGGAGCGGAAGCCGGACCACGTCGTAGTACAACCCCGCCCCGGTGAGACTCCCTTTCGCGTGGTCATTCCGTAATTCACGACGAATCCAAACTAGTTACAGACTACGAAGTTCCTCGGCGTACCCGAGCATCTGCCGTGCCCGGGCCGATGCGGTGTGGTGCTGCAGAAAGACATCATACCCCCGGCGCGCGATGGCGGCGGTCTCTTCCGGGCGTGCGAGATAGTGGTCGAGTTTCTCCTCCATGTCCCGCAAGTCATCAAAAAACACTGCCGATTCGCCGTCCACGAAATTGTGCGGGATGCAGATGGGCAGGCGCTCCGACAAGATCATGCATCCGTGTGCGGCCAACTCCCAGTAGCGCACGGTGTCGAAACCAAACCCGAATAGATTGAGACCGATTCGGCTCGCCTGAAGCGCCTCGGTGTATTCATGCTGGCTGTACGTGCGATCCAAGTTCATTCCCAATCGCCGCTCCAGATGCTCCACGTACAATCGCCGCAAGCCGAACTGGCGATGGCCCGCCCAAAACAACGGGATGTAGCGATCTTCCCGCATGACCTCGGGCACCTTGCGATCCGCATACGCGAAGGGCAATGGCCGCGCCTGATCTCCGTAATCCCAACACGCCAACATCTCGCGCTTGAAGTAACCGCAAACCGAATCGCATCCCATGAAAGCCAGAGTCTCGGAAAAGCTGTTGAGCGGATCATCTTGCTCATCAACGATGTAAACTGGCAAATCTCCCGCCGCAGCGACTATCGATCGAATCGCCTCGTGACCCACGTGCTGCTCGACGTCCCCCATGAGTATCATGTCGAATTCTCCACGCCTGAGGGCGGCAGTTATCGTGGTCAACGACCACGGCTCGCCGCGCCGGTCAAACGTGCAGGGGTAATTCGCGAGTTCCCGCGGCACATGTCCGTGGAGGGTATCCTTCCATGGAAAGTCGACCACGTTCTCATCCCCGAGCACGCAGCAAAGGCCTTCGTACAGGACGTCCAATCCGTAGTGGGGCCGACCCGGAAGAACGAACAGTACGCGAGGCAGGCGCTCCGGCGGTTGCCACGCCGGCGGAGGGCCGACAGCGCATTGCGGTCGGGGACATTCGCCCAAATTCTCGAGCCGACGATCGATCTCCGCCAGCACCGTCATATGCCGGGCCGTGCGCAAGAGACGCGCTGCCATATTGGCATCGCCCAGTCGGCGCCAGAATTCGGACTGGCACAGATAGGGCAGGGGAGCCTCGGGGGCGTTCCACGTGGCTTCGTAAAACATGGATTGGGCATTGAAGAACCGGCCCAACCGGCCCGCGGGATCGGCCAGTTTGTCCCACGCGAGCAGGCACAAAAGACGTTCTCCGTAGTACGCGCACCGGAGTCCCGGCTCCTGGACGAGACGATCCGGCACCAGATCGAGCACTTCAAACGCCCACCCGGGATGACCCTCTTTGAAAAGCATCCGCGCATGCAGGAGTGGATTGTAGGTAGGCCGAACGGCCCACAAGAGGAATCCACCTGCACGCGGCTGCGCGTCCATAACGCCGGGTTCTTCACCGCGATGGTTTACATCCGGCGTGAGT
>JAHDWY010000531.1 GCA_023384315.1 Candidatus Hydrogenedentota bacterium
ACCACCGAAATCAATCCGGTCCCATCCGGCGCGGTGAAGTTAAAGGTCCCTTGCGGCGTGACGCGAAATGGCGTCGCTTCGACGCCGCGCTCGACCGCGGGAATCCATTCGTTCCAGGGGCGTCCATCGACGGTCTTCCCATGGACCGAATACCGAATCTTCAAGTTCTGCCGTTGCGACCAATGGCTGAGCAGCACGGGAATCTGCACCGTATCACCCGCCGCGACCTTCTGGTAGGGCGGACAATCCAGCACCGGAAAATCGGCGCTTTGCAGATCGGCTACGGTGATGTCGGCGGGATAGTTGTAGACCTTGTCGGAGCGGTCGTAATTCATGAATCCATTGTGTTCCCACTCGATATCGGACAGCTCCGTGTAAATGTATCCGGTAATCTTGTCGTACTTGCGAAGCAGGTTGGTCAGGAACAGGAAAACCCACGAGATGTCGCGGTCGCCCGATCCCGCGCTGACTCCGCCGTACTCGGAATTCATGAGCGGTGCCGTGCCCTGGACCCACCCTTCGGCATAATTGAACTGCGAGCCGGGGTAGGTCTTCTCGACCACTTCCGCGATGTGGTCCCGGGCGCGCTCGAAATTGTCGATGTAGAAGTGCCAGGAATTGATATCCGTCTCTGTGTGGTCGTAATTGCACGGCGAGTTCTCTTCAACAAGGCGCGTGGGGTCCAGTTCCTTGGTGAGTTTCCACATGGAGTGCGCCCACTCTTGTGCTTCCTTGTCGTAGCCCTCGTGCCCGATCCCCCAAGTCTCATTGAAATCGACCCAGGCGAAGATGCTGGGGTGGTTAAAATCGCGGTCGACCTGTTTGCGCAGCGTGTACTCCCACGCAGGGTAAGCCCGGTCCGATTTATCCCAGAAATTGGGCACGTCGCACATGAGCAACACACCCAGCTTGTCGGCCCAATACAAGGCCCGCGGTTCTTCGGTCTTGATGTGGATGCGCAGGCAGTTCAGGCCGTATTCCTTTGCCTTCTCATAATCGCGCCGGATGTAATCGTCGTCGGGATGGGTATAGATGCCCTTCGGATTGAAAGACTGGTGCAGCGCCCCGCGGAGGTAAATGGGCTTGTTGTTAAGCAGGATGTATTCAAAATCGCTGCCGCCATAGGTTCCGCGCGACACTTTGCGCATGCCGAAGTACGTGCTCACCTCATCGACCACGACGTCGCCGCGCTGCAGCCGGACCGTCACGTCGTACAGGGCGGGGAAATCGGGAGACCAGAGCGCCGGGTTCGGAACGGCCAATTCCAAGGTCGCTTGATTGGGGCCTTCTTGGAAAGCGACCTGCTGCGACTGCGACACCGTTTGCTCTTCGTGGCGTGCTTCAATTGTCAGCGTGTATTCAGCAGCCTCCGGCGCGATAACGGTCGCATTCACAACGGCACGCTCCGCATCGATGTCCGAACTGATATGCGCACGCTCAAAATAGGCCACCCCGCGCGATTCGAGGTACACTGTCTGCCAAATGCCGCCCACGTGCGTGTACCAGCGAACCTGTTTGCCGGTCGGGAGGTCCGGCGAGTTATAGTCCTCGGCGCGCAAGGTCACGAGGGCCGTTTCTCCGGGTTTGACCAGGTCGGTCAGTTCGATTTCGAACGGCGTGTAACCGCCTTCGTGGGTCAATAGTTCCTGCCCGTTGACCCAGACCGTGGCCTTCCAGTCCACGGCGCCAAACACGAGAAAATATCGCGGTCCCGCGTCGGTTGGAATCGGTACGTCGCGCTGGTACCATGCGACCCCGTCATAGTCGACGTTGTGAATGCCGGAAAGTTCGCTTTGCCATGGGAACGGCACGTTGATCTGTTCGACGAACTCGTGCGTCTCGAACCAGCGTTCCGCTACGCCCTTGTCGTCGGGGTCGAAGTCGAATTGCCACGGTCCGTTCAGATTCACCCATGGACGCGCCCAGTCCGGCCGGGGGTGAGACTCGAGCGACTGCCAGGCTTGGGACCAGGCTGGTGTACATGCCAATACCAATGCGACGACACTCCGGCTGCTCATGCGACTTCTCCATAGAAAAACGAGACGCCCCTACAACGATCTGACGTGGAAACGGTATCCTATGGCGGCTTGGACCGGGGAGTCAACCGATCTTTCACGGAGGCGATTGGAACCGCTCAGTACAGAAGTCACTTCGCCGAGCGCAAAGTCACAGCTTGATGTCGTGCGGCTTGCGCTGGTTTGCGCGACGCTGGTCGCGTCTGCCAGCGCCTATTCCGCGCATCTCACGTCCTTTCTTCACGCGAAGGAGTACGCGCTGGCCATTGGCGTCGCGGCGTTGGGCATGCTGACCTTAATTACCGGCAGGGTCTCTCGGGTGGGTGTACTATTTCTCATTCCGCTCTTGGCGCTGGTAATCGTTGCCGTGAGCGCAGGTCTCGCCGGATTCACCACGCTGAACCGCGCAGCGGCGATCGAACTGCTCCGGTGGTCTGTTCTCGCCTTGTTCGTCTTGAACGTGTTTGACCTCTTGGAGGCAGAGCGGGGGAGACGAGTAGTTAGCGCCGGCATAATCGCTTCCGCGGTAGCCGTGAGTGCCCTGGCGCTCGCTCAGTTCGCTGGTCTCGTGCCGGTGCTCTTCCCGGTGTACGAAGGACATGCGCACCCCTTGTATTCCGTCTTCGGGAATCCGGGTCTCATGGGCGGCTATGTCGCCCTCGGACTCCCCATCGCGTTCCATTTTGCGTCCGGAAAAACCGGGGCGAGGTTCGTATGGATGGCGTCTATCGTTCCCATTTGCGCCGGACTGGCGATCTCCGGCACCCGGTCCGCCTGGGCCGCTGCCCTGGCTGGGGTCCTATTCGTTCTGGCCTATGAACGCCTGTGGAATCGCTATGCCGCCGCTACCTTGCTGCTAGTCTTGTTGGCCGTCGCCGCACTTGTCCTCATCGCTCCCGACCAGACCATCGGTCGTTTCGAATCCGCAGCCTTGGGCGGAGATTCCAGTTCGAGCCTCCGCTTCTGGTTTTGGTCTGGAGCCATTGAACTTATTCGAGAATTCCCCGTCTTTGGCGTGGGACCGGGGAATTTCGCCTATCACAGTCCTGAAGCGCTTGCGCACGTGCTGCACGGGCCCGGCGGAGTGCAGTTCGCCCATAACGAAGTCCACACGTTGCATGCCCATAACGACTTCCTGGAACTCGCGGCGGAAACCGGTGCCGTTGGCTTGCTCCTGATACTCTGGTGGTGCCTGAGACTCGCACGATGCCCCGGACCGGAGTGGGGAAGTCTGATTGCTTACGCCGTGTTCGCGGCATTCTATTTCCCCACCTTCAGCTCGCCGCACGCCCTGGTCGCGCTCATTCTGGCAGCCGTGCTTTTTGCCCGCCGTCATGATGCCGAGGCGAAACCGGCTGGCCGCGCAGCCGCCTCGCTGGTGGGTCTCATATCCATGGCCGTGTTGGGACTCGTGGTCTGGATGGTCCTGATCCCAAGCTTCGAGTACCGCGAAGCATTGGACCGGCATCTAGCGAAGGACGATCCCATTCCAGCCTACGAACGTCTTGCCGCGCACCCTTGGGCGCCGGCCGGAGTCCATGAGAAACTGGGGCTGGCGTTGCTCCAGGCGGGTCAGAACGAGGCTGCGGAAACCGAGTTCAAGAATGCACTGATCTCGATTGACACCGGCGCCGTGTATCTCGGACTCGGTGTCGCCCTTTTCCAGCAGGGCAAGTTGGACGAAGCGCGAGAAGTCTTTGAATCCTGCGTTTACCGCTGGCCGTCCCACGCTTACGCCTGGGAATTGCTCCTTCGTGTCACGCCGCAGGAAGATCGCGGCAAGGTCCTTGAGCGCGCCACCACCTGGTTAAGCAGGGAAGATATCGCGCGGATCGAGAAGTTGGAATAGACCGGACTGGCTTCACAGTCCAATCGTGAGGGGCAGGAAGCCCGTGACAGTTCCCTGGAAC
>JAHDWY010000532.1 GCA_023384315.1 Candidatus Hydrogenedentota bacterium
AAGCCAAGCACGGGCAGTATGACAATCACGACTCCTGCGAACCGCGACAAACAAGCACCACGATACATCTTCGATTACTCCTTGCAACGTCCGTTCAGGCGTATGACATTCAACAAAAAATTTTGCCACAGTGCGTAGCCACACGCAACGCCTGCAACGAAATCCTTCTACCTGTTTGCCTCACTTTACCCGAGCTCGCTCCGCTTCGCGAAAAGCTCGACGAACGTCGGCATCCTCCACCACACTGATCGTTAGTCCCCCGGCCCGCAACAAGTCCCGAGGCGCAATTCGGCGCAATCTTCGGCGCGCCTCGGGTATGGAACTCCCATTTCCCCGGGTAACCACGTAAGTCGTGCCATTCTCCGCGTTGTCGCGCAGTGCCAGAACGTCGACGACGGTGCTCGCAGATCGGAACTGCAGCGTATCGAAAACCGACTCCTCTTCATGAGGCTCGTCAGAATCCAGTTCCCGACGGAGATAAAATTCCAATGGCCAACTGGAAACCGGAAAGACGTGATCCTCAAGCGGCAGATCCGCCGTGCGCTTGGCCGCCGTCCGTGCGTAAGCGATGGTGTCGCCAGGTTGGAGACGCTGCGCCAGAAACTGCGCCGCAGCACGCCAGTCGTTGCGCGGTCCGGCAAGGAAAAGATCGCGCACGGCAACAATGTGAATCAAGGATACGAAACCGGCCAATCCCATGGCGACAATCGCCACGGTACCCAAACGACGTCGGCGCGCATTGGGTTCCCGTGAAGCAGTGCTTTTCACCACACGGCCAGCATACTCTGCCAAAACCACAACCCCTATTGCCATTAGCAAATGGTAAAACGGGTATATGCTGCAGAAATAACGTTCCACGAACCAGTGCGAGACGGTGATCATGAAGAGAGGAATGGGAACCAGGATAAATTGCGCCGCAATGAGACCGAACAGAATTGGTTGCGTTCGACAAAGCGCGAGCGCACCTACCGCCAAGATGCTTGCGCAGACCGCCTTTGGGATCGCGCTCCGCCCGGGCATAAATTCGATAAGGTACCCCCAGTACTCGCTTACAGTCAATCGGTATACCGGGCGCGTCAGGCCGGATGCGCGCTCATAGTATCCGATTACCTCATCGTCGGAATCCTCGTCACGAAGTTCCTCGTCCGGTTCCTCGACGAATTCAGGCACGGCGCCTCTCGCCGCCGTACCCGCGACAAGACCGGCCATGCCGAGCGTACCGGCTAGACATATGAGTATGACTCCCACTGCAATTGATCGCACCCCCTTCCCTCGCCGGGTCACGCCCACGTAGGCCAATCCTGCGCACAAAAGAGCCGTGAAATAAGGAAACACCGTCAGCTGCACCGTCAATCCCAGGTTGGCTGCAAGGACAAACGACAGCCATGGCTGAACCCGATTGCTGCTCAACGCTCGCCACAGGCTCCACGTCATCAATATGCTGGAGAGCATCACAATCGCATAGAAGCGCGCTTCCTGGCTGCGTTCCACGTGGTACGCGGAGAGCGTCAGAAAAAACGCCGCCAACAATCCAACCCAAGGGCCGCTCGCACGCCTCGCCAGCCCGAAGAGCGCCAGGACCCCTAAACAGCCGCCAACGACACTCGGCAGGCGAAGCATCGCCTCGGAATCCCCCAACTTCAGCGTAAAATGGGACAAGACGTAGTAGAGGAAGTGTGGGCGATAGGTGAAGACTTCTTGCAGGGGAAGCCGCGCGCCAACGTATGTTGCAATCTCGTCGTTCCAGAAACTCGCGTCAAGACGGACAACACGAAGGAGCACCGCGACGACGAGAACAACCGCGAGGGCTAGAATTTCAACAGCAATGCGCTTCTTCACGCCAGGTTCTCCAGAGCACTTCGCACGCGCGGACGGATTCCGAAGCGATCTATCGCGGCCGCTCATGCGGATTCGTCGATTGTTGTGTACTCGGTTCAGTGGAATTTCCGCGTTCGCCGCTCGCACGCAGAGAGCGATTTCGGTAGAATGCGGAGCACGTTGGCCGACCCGTTTGCACCAGCCGGTGGGATGCAACACCCAACCAATCGACAGGAAACCAAGCTAATGTACCGCAAGTTGTCGACCGCGATCATCTTCATAATCGTTGTCTCCGTGATGCTCTCCACGGCCGCCTTCGCGCAGGCAGCATCAACGTTCGAAGTGGCAGCGCCCGACTATCCCGAATGGTGCGTGTATTTCACTACCGGATCGGTGAAACAGATTGCGGGCGATTCGGATGAGATGGCGTTGGCGATCTCTCGGATGCGCGACCTTGGCGTGACGAAGGCGTATCTGGAAGTCTATCGCGGCGAAGTCGTGCCCCCGGAAACGTTGATCGCCGCGCGGGACGCCCTGCGCGCGGAAGGATTCGCCGTCGCCGCCGGCATCGCCACGGTGCCGGGCGGCGGTTACGGCGTACGCCAGGAAGGCCCCTTGGACTGGTTCAACTGGCAGAATCCGAAAACGCAGCACGACATGCGCGAAGTCACCACGATGGCGGCAGGCATCTTCGATGAGTTCATCGTGGACGATTTCTACTGCACCGGCGACGTAAGCGAGGAATCGCACCAAGCCAAAGGCGATCGTTCGTGGTCCGACTACCGGCGCGATTTGCTTGTGGATCTCGCGACTTCGATCTTCATCAATCCCGCCAAGGCCGTCAATCCCGGCATCACCATGGTCATCAAGTATCCCCAGTGGTACGACAAGTTCCACGAACACGGCTACGACGTGGCCCGGGAATCGCCCCTCTTCGACAAGGTCTGGGTCGGCACGGAAACGCGTGGCGCGAATACGCAACGCTTTGGTTTTACGCAAGCCTACATGGGCTTTGTGAACTACCGGTGGATCGCGTCCGTCGCCGGCGACAAAATGTCCGGCGCGTGGTTCGATCACGGCGATTGCGACGCCATCGACTTTGTGGACCAGGCCTACCAGAGTGTGCTCGCGGGCGCACCCGCCATTATGATCTTCAGCTACGGCGCCGTGCGCGGGGGTCATCCCGGTCACCCCCTCCTCGTGGAGGCGCAGCCCCAACTGAAACAACTCGCCGATGCCGTGGCCCAACACCCCGTCGTAGGCGTCGCGGCCTTAAAACCGCCCAACAGCCCCGCCGGGAGTGATATGTTCATTATGGACACGATCGGCATGCTGGGCGTGCCGCTGGTGCCCGTATCGGCGTGGCCGGAGAATGCGGAAGTCGTGTTCCTTCCCACCCAAGCCGCTGCAGAACCTTCGTTGGCCGCGCAGGTTCAGAGCGCCCTGGAAGCCGGAAAGACCATCGTGATGACACCGGGATTGCTGGCCGCGTCGGCGGATGCCGAGGCATTGGCGCAACTGGCCGGGGTGAGTGCGCCCGTGTCGGCAGAGGCCCTATCCGCCACCACCGTATCCGTTGACGGCGAAGCGTTCCCCTTGGAGCGCCCCCTCGATCTGGGGTCGAGCCTCGAACTCGCTGGAGCCGAAGCGCTGTTGAGCGCCGAGGTAGACGGCCAGGAAGTCCCCCTGCTGACCCGCAGGGTGATTGACGGGGCGCACGTCTACGTGCTCAACGTCCGCACCTACTCCCAAGCGGACTACGAAGCCGTGGTCGAAGTCCTGCTTCCACCCCACCCGCTCGGTTTGCTCGAACTGCCTCGCCCGGTGGTCAACGCTATCCGCGCCGCGTTCAACGATCCGCTTGGGATCGCCTTCGACGCCGGTCCGCGAATCACCCTGCAAACCCTCGCAGACGGCAGCGCGGTCATTCAGAATTATCAGGACAACGAACAGGAAATGGCATTGACAATCGCGAACTCCGCCGCGTTGAGCGACACATGGAAAACGCTCGAGCCGCAGGTGGAGGGTAACAGGGCCCAGTGGACCATGGCGCCCCGCTCCCGCGCGTGGTTGAATCGCGTACGGTAGTGTAGCGCGGCCCCTAG
>JAHDWY010000533.1 GCA_023384315.1 Candidatus Hydrogenedentota bacterium
TGGTCGTAATCGCAATCATAGGTATCCTGGCGGCAATCCTGCTGCCCGCTTTGGCGCGGGCTCGGGAAGCAGCACGGCGCGCTTCGTGCCAGAATAATTTGAAACAGTATGGTCTCGTTTTGAAAATGTTCGCCAACGAAACGAAAGGCGAGATTTACCCGGATTACGATTTCTGGGCGACGAGCTATGAAATCATCGAGCAGTACGCGCCGACTGAGACGCTTTGGCCCATGGGCCAGGGTCCCCGTGGCGTGGACATCTATCCCGAGTATCTGACAGATCTCAAGATCATCGTCTGTCCGAGTGCAGGGATTCGTACCGGCTGGGGCGGATGGAAAAACCCCTATCCCGTTCCCGGCACGCCGGAGTACGAGGCGTGCCATGAAGAGAATAGCTGGTTCTTGACCGCCGACAACGCGGTCGGTCCCAATCAGGGTGGCTACACCACGCTGGACTGGAACGATCCGGCGAGTCCATGCACGAACGGAAAGTTCTTCGTGAATAACTATCCTTCGTACATGTATCTTGCCAAGTTGATTCGGCCGGAATGGGTGGTGGACCCGGCGGACGCCGAGTTCTTTCACCACATAATGGACGACGAGGATCCGGATAACCCCGGTAACTCTAGTCCATATAATATAATAGTTGACTGGTACCGTCAGGACGTCGAGCTCCCATTCCCCGTCGTGGGCGAGCAGACCGCCTTGCATTTGCGCGAGGGCGTGGAGCGCTTCATGGTTACCGACATCAACAACCCGGCCGGCAGCTCCAAGGCACAGAGTGACATTGTCGTGATGTGGGACCGGATCTCTTCGAAGGAATCGGGAGAGATCGGGGCTGCGAGCTTTAACCATGTTCCCGGTGGCGCCAATATCCTCTATTTGGACGGGCACGTGCAGTTCGCCCGGTATCCGGCCGACGAGTTGAGCAATCAATTCGTGTTGTCCAAGACGTTTGTATCCATCGTGAACATGAACGTTGGAAACGACTAACGATTCGCGTAGTTGAATCGATTTTTTCAACAACCATGGAGGAGCCCCGGCTCCTCCATGGTTGTGTGACTCAAGTGAGCGACAGCGTCGTCAAATAACTCTACCAATTATTAAGGAAGTTGCAACGGATGAAACTCCATACTGACTCTTTCCGGATCGCCGTCACGATAACTGCTGTGTTGCTGCTTGCCGTATGCCTAATGCCCGGGTGTGGCTTCGGCGGGCCCGATGAGTCCGCGGTTCCGGTGAGCGAGTTGCCGTCTGAACTTGAAGAGGCGGCACAGGGGGTGGGTACGCCGGATGACCCGGCTGTCTTTGTGAAGAGCGGGCAGAGCGCCTACCATACAAATGGCTGCAAATGGCTATCCCGAGGCCGTCCCGGCGTGGACGCCATGACCAAGAGCCAGGCGGAAGCGCAAGGGTATACCCCTTGTGAAGAGTGCATTTCTCAGGAAAACTAGCGGTCTTCCTGCAATGGGTGGGACAGTTCACACCTTCTCGGTGCTGGTGTGCCCGCGTGTCGATTCCCCGGAAACTTCGAACTTCTCTCCGCGTTACGCGATCTGGCAGTCCAATGCAAGAACACGGACTGAAAAGATCGCGCTCACGAACAGCGTGAGACGCTAAATCGACACCGCAGGGCGTGTAGATTAAGACTCGATACCCTGGGACAGACCAAGGAGCATAAGCATGAAGTCGAATCTTGCGCGTATTTTGGCTGTGGTGTTCGTCGGTGGTGTGTGTGCCGGCGCTCAATCAACGTCTTCCGTCCCCGCCTTGTCTGTCCACGATGTGAACATCGTGGACGACGCAGGCGAAGCAGTGTCCATGCGAGGCCTCAACTTTGGCGGCTGGCTGATGATGGAGACGTGGATCCCCAGCATCGAGATGGAGTGGCACGACCACTTGCCCCGGCTTGCCGAGGAGGCCGGTATCGCGGCGGAACTACACGAATCACTGGAAGCAGTGGGTGAGTTCAACGATGACGAAGAGAACGTCCACAAGTATATCGAGCGGCTACATGCCGATTTGAAGAAGCGGGCGCCCGCAGAGGGGTTCGCAGACTATATTGCCGCGTTCGAACAGGAACCCTCCGTATTCGCAGCACACGAAATGGACGAGCTGCTACGCAAGCGCTTCGGTGATTTCGGTGCGGGGCGGCTCTGGAACGCCTTCCATGACGCCTGGATTACCGAGGCCGACTTCCAACTGGCCAGGGCGGTCGGGTTCAATTTCATTCGCGTGCCGTTTTGGTACCGGTGGTTTGAAAGCGACGACGCGCCGTATGTGTACCACGACTACGGTTTCCGTTATCTCGACAAAGCGGTGGCGTGGGCCGCGAAACACGATCTCTACGTGATGCTGGACTTTCATGGCGCGGTGGGCGGACAGAGCCCATGGGACCACACGGGCGAACTCAGCCGTGGCGAGTTCTTCGAGAACCAGGAGTTTCAGAAGCGGACGGCCGCGCTTTGGAAAGCCATTGCCGAACGCTACGCCGGCAATCCGACGGTATGGGCGTACGACGCATTGAACGAGCCCTTTAGCGCAAAGGGCGTCGAAGACTGGACGGCAGCCCACGACCTTATCTACGACGCGATTCGTGAGGTCGATCCCGACACGATCATCGTCATGGAGGACGGGTACAAACTGGAGTTCCCGGAATGGACCAACACGGGCTTTTTCCCCGACCCCAAGGAATTGGGATGGTCCAACGTGGTGTACTCGTTCCACTTCTATTCCGGCGCGGATCCGCTGTTTACGGATGAAAAAGGACTCGCCGATCATCCCAAGCGCGCCGAGGAGGTAAAGCGCATCGGCTTGATGGAACAGCGCCGGTGCGGCGTCCCCATCTATCTTGGCGAGTTCAGCACCATGGGCGACCATCCCAACGACATCGAGGGCATGCGCGTCTTTCTCACCATGTTCAACGAACTGGGCTGGCATTGGTCCCCGTGGACGTGGAAGTATGTTGATGACACCAACGAGGGAACCATCTGGGGTTTGTATCAGTATGCGAAACCCTGGCCGCGCACACCCAACATGTATCGCGATTCCCTCGATTCCCTCCTCGAAACGGTGGGCCGGTACCGGTTGGAGGATTTCCGTATCGTTGAACCCTACGCCGATGTGCTGCGCGAGTGCTTGAGCCAGCCGGTTCAATCTGCCCGGAAGTAGACTTCGCTCTAACCCACGCAACGACCTTCGCGCGTCGTGGTTGGCAGTAAGTAGTTCGAGGAGTGCAAGGATGAGAGTCGTCGTTGTGGGCCTTGTGGCCCTTATGAGCATTGTGTTGGGACAGGCTGCCGAATCGGACGAGGGCGCCAACGCGGCGTTGCGCGCCGCGGAAGACGCTGGCTCGGCGGTGCCACGAATCGCGCTTGAAGGCGTGACCGTAACGCCGCTGGTTCGCGCGGAGGGTTTGTACTACTACCCACCGCCCGGCGAACCGTTGGGTGCGTTGGTTCAACTCTTCGTGCGCAATACGTCAACGAATGCCTCGGCCTGGGCGGGATTTGACGAAGCCCGGTTCAACGGAGTTTATCCGCTGAACTACGTTCTCAGGGGTGATTGGGCGTGGCACGATACGCCGGATATCTGGAAGGACATGGAGCGCAAATTGCCCCCCGAGGCCCTCTCGGTCTGGACCATCAACGCCGTCAGGCCGACGTGGAACGACGATGGCGATCTGACGGCGACGTCAGAAGATTGGACGCGCGGCGCAATGTATCCCATGGCCGCGACCGTCGAAGCGCCGTCCCGCTGGATTTCTGCCGTGACGTTTCTCGGGAGCGATCCCACCCCCAGCGAAACGGTCGTTCACGTGGCGAACGACGCCGCTACCCCCATGCGAATCACGGGTGTCCGGTTGTGGTTGCCCCGATCCGACGCTCCCCCCCGCGCGTTGTTTGCGGGCGACTG
>JAHDWY010000534.1 GCA_023384315.1 Candidatus Hydrogenedentota bacterium
CGCGATATCGAGGCCAAGTTCCGACAAAGCGCGCGTAATATCATAGAGAAGTCCGGTACGGTCACCAGTTTCAATATCCACAATGGTATGTCCGCGGGACGAATCATTGTCAAACTCGATGCGCGTGGGAATTGGCGTCTTTGGCTGCAGCAACGCAAATAACCGCCGCCGCGCACGGTCCACAAGCACCTGTACGTCTTCGTCTCCCAACAGGATAGAACGAAGCACCTGCTCCACTTTCGCGCCTTGGGCAGTCGTAAGCGGCCGCAGCCGCCGCGCGTCCGCCACCGTGAAACAATCGACAACGATGCCATCTTCCCGGGTAAACAAGGCCGCATTGTTGATGTCGATGAGCAGGGATGAAAAACATCCCGCGATCATGGAGAACAGCCCGTGACGGTCTTTTGTGCAGATAACCACATCGCTCATGCCAAGCGATTCTTTTGGGATGCACTTGACTGAAAGCCCCGTGCGCCGCGCTTCTTCGACACACTCCAGGTGCTCGGCGATCTGTCCAGACTCGAAGGCGATGAAGTACCGCGATCCCAGTCCCCGGAGGTGGGATTCAACTTCGGCCTGCAAGTCCGGCCGCACCGTCGCGCGCACTTGAGCCGCCTTTTCCGACTCCCAATACGATTCGCCCACCGTCTCCGCCCGGCCCAGCAAATGCTTGACCGATCGCAGGTAGAGCTGCAACAGCAGAGCCCCCTTCCAATCGGTCCACACCGCAGGACCTACCGCGGATAAGTCGGCGTAGGACAGCAGAAACAGCGCGCGAAGACGCGATTCCGTCTTCATCGTTTCGGCAAAACTGCGCACGATATCCTCATCGTCAATGTCCCGGTACTGGCTGATGTTGGTCATCAGCGTATGGTGCTGCACGAGAAAGACGATACGTTCTTCGTCCTCCGGCGGTATGCCTGTCCGGGCGCAAATCTCCCGCGTGATGCGAACGCTTGCCTCCGTATGCACGTCGCCTTCGACCTTGCCGAGATCGTGGAAAAGGATCGTCATGACCAGAATGTACGGATCGGAAAGATTCTCTAACGCTTCCTGAAGGCAGCGCCCTACCGCGCCTTCGAGGTCATCGATCTTCGCAAGCGCTTCGATCGCGCGCAGCGTGTGTTCGCCTACCGGATATGAATGAAAGTCCTCATAACGAATGACGTCATGCACCGCCTCGAACTCGGGAAGATAACGCCCCAACAAACCGCAGTTCGCCGCCTGGCGTAACGCATGTCCGGCCTGAAGCGGCCGATTGCAGATAGCCGTGAAGAATCGGCGAACGATGTTGTTGGCCCGAAACGTGTCGTTCACGAGATGAAGGTTCTCCGCGACGGACACCTCGGACGGACGGCTGAGTGGAACCAGATGGCGTGCGCACAACCAGAAGACCTCCATCAGCCGAGCAGGATTGTGGGCAAACCAGTTCGGGTCCCCAGCGCCCACATACAGCTCCCCGTTCTCAATCGCGTATTCCTGGGCCACGGGCATGCCCGCGTCGGGCAGGTTCGCCAAGGGCGCGTAGTTACACACCCGCGCCGCAATTCGAAGAAACCGGCGCAGCTTTCCTGCGGCCGTGTAGTAACTTTGCATGAAATGATGGCTGTTCTTGTAACCGAAGGCTCTCGCCACCTGGGCCTGCAACGCGAATGTGAGCCGGTCTTCGGCTTTGCCACTATGAAAATGCAGTTCGTTCCGGATTCGCCAGACGAAATCAAGGCCGTCGACAAAATCGAGATGCTCGTCGGGCGTGATGATGCCCTGCGCAACCGCTTCGTCGAGCGTGTCGACGTCATGCGACATCATCAATAACCAAAGCGCGGTGTGAAAGTCGCGCAGGCCGCCGGCGCTTTCTTTGACGTTGGGTTCGGAATCAAAGAGATCCCGATGCTCAGAAGAAAGCCCCTCATACCGGTCGCGGACCTTGGATTCGATGAACCGTCCCGCCATGGCGCCCGACTTGAGTTCGCGAATGCTCAGCTTGAGCCGCGCGTAGACGGTGCTTTCGCCGGCCAGGAGGCGGCCTTCGAGAAATCGTGTAAACGCCTGAATATCGCTCTCGGCAAGCTCGACGGCTTCACGCACGCTGTGGATCGAGTAGCCGACCGCGAATCCGCTATCCCAGAGAAAAGGGATAATGTAACTGTTCAGCGCGCGGATCGGTTCGTCGAGGGGACCTTCGTAGAGCAGGCAAACGTCGAGGTCGGAGTAGGGGCTGAGTTCCCCGCGCCCGTAGCCGCCCAGCGCACACAGCGCAACGCGGGTGGCGATGGAGCGCCTCGTGGACAGGGAGTTCGCCGCAAATTGGAACACGCCGCGCACGATCTCGTCCGCCGCGCTCGACATCATATGCACCACGTCGCTGCCCGATGCCGCGTCGTCATGCCGCTGACGAATGGCCGTACGCCGCTCGACCGCATATTGGCGCGTTGCGCGAAGGCACGTGTTCCGCTCAAGCGCCTCGCCCTGCGAGAGCCCCGAACGAGCCTGATCGACCATAACGTCAAATGAAACGGTCACGAACGACCTTCCTCTCTATCCGCCGACGCGTCAGGTGGACGCGAATACGGCGGCCCAACTAGGGTCAGCTCATCCTCTTCAACCCATCCGCGTTCCCCCCCGGCGGTGGCGACGCGAATCCAACCATCGGCGCGTCTTTCTACGACCACCCGATCGCCGGCAAACAACTCAAAGCGCAGCGTTTCGTCGGGGCCAATCCCGTAGCGCACGGGCACATTGTCGTTATTGGCCACTGCGAGCAATGGCGGATGCTCCTTGACCCAAGACGACAGACCAAACATCACCGCCACGACTGCGGAAATTACCGCCGCCCGCCGAAGATATGGACGCCGCCATTTCAACCGGATTGCCAGCAGCGCCCATACCAGTATCCAACACGCGAGCGCGACCACGAGCGACGCCTTGGGCGTCAATCCGGAATGCCAGAAAAGCAGCGCCTGTTGCCAGGGCGGCGGCAACGGAGCGCTCAGTTGACGTTGCGTTTCTCCAAGGCATTGAGCGAGGTTCCGATCTGCCGACTCGAAGTCTGGCCGCAGGTGCAGCGCCCGCTCGTAATTGGCGATGGCGGGACCCAGCCGGCCCGCACGGTAATACGCGTTGCCCAGGTTGTAGAAAAGGTCGGCATCGGCCACACCGTCCGACACGAGTTGCTCGTACCCCTTGATGGCCGTCTGGAAGTCGTCTTCAAGAAACGCGGCGTTCGCGCGATCGAAGGCACTGTTGAAAACAGTCGCTCCGTGGATCAGGCTCACAATCGCCAGCACGGTCATCCCATACCTCCGTTAGCGCGTGCGGTGTCGAGTCGTTCCATCCCATGCAGCGCGCCATGAACCAACGCGTTCAACTCGTCATCAGAGAGGGGTGTGGAGCCGTAGCGCGCGCGTTCGCAAGTCTTGAGGATGCGAATCATCGAGCCCGCGGTTTCGGCATCAACCTGCCGCCCTTTCAGCAGAACGTCAATATCCGCTGACGTCAAACCAGATTCCTGAACGTTGAACACGTCCGCTATGTAACCTACGAGTGCACGATAGAGTCCGTCCACCGGATCGGGAAGCTCGTGAATCCCGGCGAGCCGGCGTTGGGCCAGACGCGTCGCCCGGTGCGCCCGTGCGAATCCGGTATCGCCGGCCAATCGCCGGCGGTGGCGGACGAACAACGCCAGTCCGCCGTAGGCCAGCGCCGGGATCACGACCGCAGGCGGTACCACCCACACCAGGGCGGTGCGTCGTCGCAGTGGTCCTGGGTTGGTAATGATCGGCAGGATATCCTTGCCCAGAACCTCCACGCCAGAGCCCTGCATCGTGCCGCCATCGACGACGATCTTGGGATCGGGCTCCGTGGAGGGGCGAATCAACCACTCGAGGGAGTCGGTCTTGGCA
>JAHDWY010000535.1 GCA_023384315.1 Candidatus Hydrogenedentota bacterium
TGGAGAAGGTCAAACGGTTCTGGCGCTATCTCATCGCACGCTACGGGGCGTATCCGGTCACGTGGTGCCTCTGCGGCGAAGGCGCGATGGCCTATTACCTAAGCCCCAACAGCGAGGCCGATTCCGCCATTCAGAAGACCGGTTGGACCGACGTCATGGCGTACGTTGGCCAGACGGACGGGTATGACAACCTCATCACCATCCACCCGACCCACTACGGCCGGGAGCAGGTCGAAGACCCGAGCCTGATGGACTTCGAGATGCTGCAAACCGGCCACGGCGACATCGACAGCGTGCCCAATGTGATCAAGTCGGTGCGCCAGTCTGTCCATGCGGAACCGAAGATGCCCATCATCAATTCCGAAGTGAATTACGAAGGCATCATGGGCCGCAGTTGGCAGAACATTCAGCGTCTCGATTTCTACCACACCATGATGAACGGCGCGGCCGGGTTCACCTACGGCGCGAACGGCATCTGGCAGCTCAACACGGAAGAAAAGCCCTACGGACCCTCGCCCCACGGCCGATCCTGGGGCAGCACCCCCTGGCGCGAGGCAGCGCAGTTGCCGGGGTCACGGCAGGTAGGCATCGGAGGAGATTTCTTCCGGCAGTTCCCCTGGTGGGAGTTCGAGCTTCACCCGGAATGGATCGATAAGCCCGGCGATGGCGCCTACGATCCCGTTGCAGCGGGAATTCCGGGAAAACTTCGCCTGGTCTACTCACCCCACTGCTGGAATCCGCCGCGCATCCGAGAATTGGAGCCGGACGTGAACTACGTCGCATCCTGGTTCGACCCCGTCACCGGTGAGGAGACGCCCATCGGCCCCGTGGAACCCGCGGAGGACCGCACGTGGACCCCGCCGTACCCGCCGGAGGTACATGACTGGGTGATCGTGCTGCGCGGTCACTAATCACATCTTTAACACCTTGTGTATATTGCCGACCTAGTGTAGACTGCCCTCGGTCAATGGCTGTGACTTTGGGGCAAAGCAAGAACGAATGCGACTGCAAGAGGGACACCCCTGTCTCTTCGCGTCCAATCGGGAAAGGTGAAGTGGTTATGAATGTAAGGCGGTTTGTGAGTTGTGTGACGGTGGCATGTGTTGGTCTCGTCCTTGGAAGTCAGGCGGCGCCGGTTACCCCCGGGAATATTCTCGTTTCCGTAGATGGGGTTATCGATAGCAGCGTGGTGCATGAATATACGCCGGGCGGGGTGTTGGTCCAGAGCTTTCCGGTGGAGTATCCGATCAGTCCGTTTCCCATCGGTGAAGGCGCACGCGACATCGCGATAAAACTGGGGCATACCGACGTTCACGTGTTCAACGGGACCTTCGACCCTTACCTGAGCACTCTGGATTCCACCGATTCGACATGGACGCATCAGACGATGGCCGGGTGGAGCACGGTCAACAACGTCTCGTTTGGCGGCGCCGCGGTGTACGGGCAGTACGTATTTGTGACGGACATGGGTACTTCCGGCGACCCTGAAGAGGGGATCATTCGTTTTGACACGACCGGCAGTGGCCCTGTCCGGTTTGCGACCTCCATTGAACCGTCGGACGTCAACATCGGCTTGAATGGGATGGTGTACGCACTTGAGAACGGCACGGTCCACATCTACGACCCCGACACCTTGGTCTTCCAACAGAGCGTGGATTTGTCCACGGCCCTCGGGATCGGCGCCGGCGATATCCGCTCGATTGCTGCAAACGCGGCCGGGCAGATGTTCGCGGTGGACTGGAACGGCAACCTGTACAAGACCGATACCAGCGGAAACAGTCTCTTGTCGGTTGACCTGTTCGCATTGGGCCACGCCCAATCGGACTCGCTGATGGATGTCGATGTCTCCAATTCGGGCACCGTCGTGGTCGGCGATTTCGGCAGTGGAGTGGTCATCACGAACGAGAACTTCTCTACGTTCACTTCGTTCGTCGCGGGCAGCCTTGGGGCATTTGTCGCGGCGCCATCCTATACTTCGGCCGACTTACCGCTGTCGCCCGTGACAGCAGTGCTTCTGGCCGTCGCGCTGGTAGCCGTATCGCTGGCGGCACAGCGGCGCATGCAGCAGCACAGTCAGGATCACTGAAACACGATTGTGCGCTGCGCGTCGCGGATGATCCGGTGGTCGAGATAGGCGTGAATCGCATTGGCCAAAGCCAGCTTTTCCAGGTTGCGGCCTTTGCGTTTCAGGTCGTCGACGGTGTCTTTGTAGTAGACGCGCTCTACCATCTGCTCGATGATGGGTCCTTCATCCAGCGCGGGCGTGACGAAGTGCGCGGTGGCGCCGATGATCTTCACGCCCCGGTCGTAGGCTTGCCTATAAGGGTCCGCCCCCTTGAAGGACGGCAGGAAGCTGTGGTGAATGTTTAGGATGTCTTTCTTGTAGGCCGCGAGGAAGCCATCCGACAGTATCCGCATGTAACGCGCGAGCACCAGAAAATCGGTCGATTCTTGCACCAGATCCAGCACCTGCTGTTCGGCCTTGAGTTTTGTTTCCGGCGTCACCGGCACGTAGTGGAACGGAATGCCGTAGCGGTCGACCAAGTCCCGGCAGTCTTCGTGGTTGCTGATGACGAGCGGGATCTGGACGCTAAATTCGCCGCTCCGGTGCCGGTAAAGCAGGTCGAACAGGCAATGGTCTTGCTTGGATACCAGGATCCCCACACGTGGCGTTTCCGTGGCGTAGTGAATGGACCATTTCGCGCCAAGTTCCTCGGCCACACGCGCCCAGTCCTGCTCAAACGTTTCGCGGCTGACCTTATCCTCCTCGAGGGCAAACACGATCCGCATGAAATACCGGCCACCTTCGGGGTCGGTGGTGTGTTGGTCCGAAGTAAGAATGTTGCATTCGTGCCGGAAGATGAACTCCGACACCCGCGCCACGATGCCCTTCTTGTCCGGGCATTGAATCAATAGTACCGTTCGCGTCATGTTTCCCCCACTCCCTGGCTCCGCGCGCACGCTATCGCCGGAATGATACCGCAAAATCCCGATGCGCATCCGCCCCGTACGATTCCTCCATCGTGGGGTGGGGCGGGAAAAAGTCTACCGGCGCCATCCCCGAATTCAGAGCAAGGTTCTTCATCTCAGTATCCGTTACGTCTTTAATCTGCATCCGCTTGAAGTTTTCCCGGTATACGATGCACCGCCGGTATGACTCTTCGGAAAGCGGTGTCGGGTTCTCCATGTGACTGAACATGGTGCTTTCCAGGCGGACCGTTTCGGTGCTTTCATCGTAGAACACGTCGACGATTCGGCCCTCTTGCGGGTAGTCGATGATGGAGCCGGTCTGAATCTCGTAGTAAGGGTAATCGCCGTCCACGTGCGTGACAAAGTTCTTGTGCGAATGCCCGCAAAGGTGGGCGACGATGTTGGGCTGGCTCGCGACATAGTCGCGCCATTCCTGGGTGCGCACCTGGGCCTGCGGATAGGGCAACTCGAAATCTTCCGAGGGATGATGGGAGGCCAGCAGCACGAACTCGCCCGCCTCCTGCGCGGCTTCGATTTCCGGTTTCACGAAGTTATCAAACTGTTCGCGCGTCATGACGCCATAGTGGGCGGGCAAGCCGTAGGGCGGATCGGGAGCGACGGTATCCATGACGACCAAGCGGACCGGCACCCCATCTTTGGGATGAACTGAATACCGCGTGAGACCCGTGTCCACGTTCTCTTCGGAGAATCCGTGGCCCTCGGGCAGCGAAGTCGTATCGAAGTGTTCCTCGATGAAAGCAATCCGATTGGTGAAGTGCCGGTTTGGATCTTGCACGATGCGGCCCGCTTGAAGGTCTCCCAACAGCAGTTGCAGCGTTACCAGGTCGATCTGCTCCTCGCTTCCGCGAACGATCGCGGGGCTATACCGGCTCGTCGGTTCCAGGGCGTTCAGGTT
>JAHDWY010000536.1 GCA_023384315.1 Candidatus Hydrogenedentota bacterium
GGGGCGCAGGCCGTTACGAGTTCCAATTGCATGGGCGAACCCGCGAAAGGGTGTCTCGCCTTCAGCAAGCTGAACGACATGGGACTCGTCGGCGCCTGCGAAGGCGACATGGATTCGACGCTGACGATGCTGATGTTCGCGTATGGGTTTGGCGTGCCGGGATTCATCACCGACCCCGTGTTCGATACCGCCCGCAACGCGCTGATCCATTTCCACTGCACGTCGGCCACGCGCATGGACGGACCCGACGGCGAACGCTTGCCCTTTACGATCCGCACGCAGACCGACAGCGATCGGGGCGTCTCGCTCGACGTGGAGAATCGCATCGGCCAACCAGTCACCTGCGCGAAGTTCGTCAATCTCGACACCATGCTCATGTCCACCGGCAAGATCATCGACGTGACCCACGACGAACTCGGATGCCGCACGCAATTCGTCACCGAAGTCGCCGATGCCCGCAGCATGTTCCAGAACTGGGGCGCCGATCTCCTCGGCAGCGATACCATGACCCTGCTCCACCGCGTTGTCTTCTACGGCGACCACAGCCAAAGCATCAACGACCTCGCCCACCTCATGGGCTTCAAGGTCGTGCAGGAGGCGTGAGGGGAGCACGAGAATTCCGGGAAAACAGGGACAGGCACTATTTTCCTTTTCGGTAACCGAGTGAATGGAAAAACGCGGAGAAGGAAAATGGTGCCTGTCCCGATTTTTCTATTCCACCAACTACAATCCCGGCCGGGTTATCAGGAGCACCCAATCCTCGGATTCCTCTCGGGGAGGGGGGCCGAGGGGATATTGTCCGCCCGCTTGCAGGATGGTTGCGTCGCCTTCGAATTCTCCGGTGCGTGGATTGAACCAGCGCGCGCCGCGTTCGCCCGATTCGGCGGTCAGGTCCAGCGTGCCGGTTTGGGTGGCGACTGGGAGATACACGGCGTAGACGTCGCCTTCTTTCGCGAAGACCTGGCCCTGCACGACGTTGTTCTCGCCGGTGAACTCGGACTCGCCGGTCAGGAGGTCGTCGCGGGGTTCCATTTCCCAGAAGGGGAGGTGCGCTTCCATGAAGTCGCGCGCGATGGCCATGTAGTGCCAGAGCGCCTCGTAGCGGCGGAAATCTTCCGTCTTGAGCAGGTCGTCGAGAATGAATTCCACGTTGCCGCCGGAGAAGTAAATGGGCCAGAGGTATTCCTTGCGATGGCGCTCGATATTGTCGGGGTGCGTCTTGTCTGGGAAAAACTCGTCCATGCCAATGACCTGCGGGAATCCGGCATCGCGCGACTGTTGCCGCCACGCCTCGACCACGTCCAGTTCGTTCACTTGAAACGACGTGACCTGGAAGCGGTCATCCCCAAGGAACGGGCCCCAGGCCTCTTGCCATTTGCCTGCGTGGTGGACGGTGACTGGATGGTCGTAGGGATCGACATCGCGAATGTACTGCGCGAAGCTCTTCACCACTTCCGGATCAAAACGATAACGAAGGTTGTACTCTTCGCAGAGGTTCCATTGCAGCGCGGGAAAGTGGCCGAAGCGCGCGATGAGTTCGCGATAGTACAACTTGCGCTCGACGCCGAGCGCGCCGTCGTCGAGTTCGCGTTTGTTGGGTTCTTCCGCCTCGTTGAGGACGAAGTGCAGCATCAGTCCTTTGCGCTGTGCATGGTCAAACACGATTCCCCATTGACGCAGCTTCGCGAGATCGTAGTGAACGTTGTCGTTGTCCGGGCTGCCGCCTGCATCCGGCTCACCGAGGAACGGCCAGACATTCTTTCCGTCGCCGCCGATGTTCATCGGGAGGAAGTAGATGCTGTTCACCTGCATGGAGGCGAGATAATTCAACGCGCCGATGATGCCTTTGCCGTGGCCGTCGCCCCAGTCGGGATCGCCGTCCTGCCAATCGGCGATGTGCAAATCATACCGGTGCGGACGGCGCGGCGTGTTCACGAATCCGTTGTACGCGAGGAAATCCTCAGGACTGTCGGTACCGCCTTTGAGCCAGTAGTTTCCGTCGCGAAACTTCAGGTAGAAGCCGCCCACGTATTCGAGACGCCCCCAACGATAGAAGGCGGGTGCGTCCTCCGGCTGCGGCACAATTTCGAAGGAACCCGTTGCGCCGTCGAACGCAGCAAGTTCCCCCGCGTCTGGGTCCAACGCTACGGCCACGTCGTCCCCACTCCGGAACGAAACGCGGTAGGTCCAATGGCCCACCTCGTCCGGCGAGAACATCACGCGCCACGTGTTGCCGTTGAGCCCGCCCTGGCCGTCACCGTCGAAGTATCCCGGCACGTTGTATTGCGCACCGCCCGGGCCGGTGAACTCGACCTGTAGCCGGTAGTCGAGAAACGGATTCGGCTCGATACTCGATGCCGACGCCAAGGGACCATGAAAGTCGATAGTGACCGGCGACCACTTGGTCAGCGAGCCGGAGACGCTGTGCTCCATCGACGTGGCGCAGGAACTGGTCGCGAAGATGGCGAAGATTCCCAGACCGTACGCGATCTTTGAAAGTCGCATTGAATTGGCTCCTGTAAGCTACGGGGTTGTCAGAGGGTCGTTGCAATGGCTGGGGAGTTATGATGCACAAATCGCCACGTGGTTGCGACTTGTCTGCAATTCGTGGCCGAACGGGGTTTCTTTGGTATACTGTTGTCAGGCGAGAGTTCTTTCTTCTGAATAACCTGGCAGGTTTTACTGGAGTCGTATAATGCGAAAGATCACGGATGTGAAAGTTCTCCCAAACTTCCGTCTGGGGCTGACCTTTGACTCAGGAGAATCCGGCGAAGTTGACCTCTCTCGCTTGGTTGGCTGCGGGGTCTTTGCGCAATGGAACGATGAGGATCGATTTCGGCAGGTGGAGATTGGTCCAGCCGGCGAACTCCAGTGGGATGACAGTCTCGATCTTTGTCCCGATGCCCTTTACCTTGAGGCCACAGGAAAGGAACCGGAAGAATTATTCGCGAATCTGAATCGCGAAAACGCCCATGCCTGAGATCTCCCGCTTCTACGGTATCGTGATCCGAATGTACTTTAACGAGCACAATCCGCCTCACTTCCACGCATACTACGGGGATGACGAAGCTTTAATCGAGATTCGTTCGTTGGCCGTTCTTGCTGGTTCGTTGCCTCCTCGGGCGATGGGTTTGGTCAGTGAATGGGCAACACTGCACCGGCAGGAGCTGCTTGCCGATTGGGATCTCGGACAAAAATTCATGCCTTTTGAGAAGATTCCGCCATTGTCGTGATGGTGATCGATTGCCGAACGAGGCCGGTCTGCGCTATGAATCTTGAACGACGACCGTCTACACGCAGAGGTCGAACCAGCGCGCGAGGTGTTCCGCGAGGCCGAGGCGGTTGAGGTAATCCGAATCCAGATGCGCGCCGCCGAGGAAATCGCCCATGCCTTCGCGATCGGAGCAGAAATAGTTGGCGACGTGCACTGCGGTTAAGGAATTGAACTGGTTGCCGTCGCCCCCGCCGTAGAGTTGTTCCGGCAACGCGGAGGGATAGTCGTAGTACGTGACCGCCTTGACGATCGCGTCGGGCAGGCCCCATAGGTCAAAGAGAAAGCCGCCAATCTCGCCATGCGTCGCGCCGAAGCGATCGCGCTCCGCCTCGCTCAGACTGATGCCGCCGCCGCGGACTTGCTCAACGACCTCCACGAACTCCTTGCTCATCTTTGTCGCCAGGATGAGCATCCCGACCTTGTGCAGCAATCCTGCCGTAAAGGACTCCTGCGCGACGGGCGTGTTGTGGGTTTCGTACTCCGCGATACGCATGGCATAATCGCCCACAGCAAGGCTTCGGTGCCACAGGAAATCCAGGCTGACTCCGCCTGCGACATCCTGTTCCTGCATGGGCGAGAATACTTCCACCATGAGGACTAGGCTCT
>JAHDWY010000537.1 GCA_023384315.1 Candidatus Hydrogenedentota bacterium
AAAACGCCAACCCCCGCGAAGTCGTCGCCAACCTCATGCAACGCGAAGCCAAACCGGAACGCGTGTGAACCGGGCCGATTGCTTTCACCCGTAGTGCCGCACTCGCCGAGCTCGGCATCCCGATTCGTTGCCTTGCATCAAGAAAGGCCCTGTACTACACTTCCTCGGGAGGAGTCATCGGTCACAATCGAAACGCAGACCACGGGGTAAACGGTAGTTCTAGGCGACATTCCTGGTTTACGGCAAATCCATTACGGACAGGTCGCGGGCGCCGCCGAGGAAAACGAGGTAAGCGATAGCCAAATCGGCCGGCGTGGATATGCCCACATGAGAACTACAGGGATGGATTCGGGGGTGGACACATGACAGAGCATTTCGATGAAATCGTGTACTGGTCAGAGGTAAAACTGGATATCGTGCAAGATTACGCAGTTGCGTACTCCAGGATACTGGCTAATCAGAAGCGATTCCACCACGTCTACATCGACGCCTTTGCAGGTCGGGGGCTTCACATCTCTCGATCATCAGGTGACTTTATTCCGGGAAGCCCCCTGAACGCGCTCAACGTTCTACCGCCATTTTGCGAGTTCTTCCTTATCGATTTGGACTCGCAGAAAGCCGATGCACTCCGACAAAGCACCAAAGAGTTTCCCAGCGTGCACGTTTTTGAGGGTGACTGCAATTCGGTTATGCACAGCGAGGTGTTTCCGAAGGTTCGGCACGAGGACTACCGCCGTGGCTTGTGTCTGCCGGACCCGTACGGGCTTCATCTTGACTGGACAGTGATCCGAACCGCCGGGCAAATGAAAAGCATCGAGATTTTCCTCAATTTTCCCGTCATGGACATGAATCGGAACGTACTTTGGCGAGATCCTGACGCCGTATCTCCAGATCAGATCGAACGAATGAACGCGTTTTGGGGCGACAATTCCTGGCGTCAAGCGGCATATACCACGGAGCTAAATTTGTTCGGCTATGAAGAGAAGCGTGCGAATGACGAAATCGCGGCAGCATTTCGGACGAGACTCAAAGAGGTTGCCGGCTTCGCGTACGTGCCAGATCCTATCCCGATGCGAAACTCGATCGGTGCGGTCGTTTACTACCTTTTCTTCGCTTCGCCCAACCGGACCGGATCGCGTATAGTGAAGTACATCTTCGACAAGTATCGTGAACGAGGGGCGAGGTAAATGGGCTCGAACTCATCCATAGAATGGACCGAATCCACCTGGAATCCGGTCACCGGCTGCACGAAGGTTAGCCCCGGGTGCAAGCATTGCTACGCGGAACGCATGGCGAAGCGGCTGAAGGCCATGGGCCAGACGAACTATCGGAACGGCTTTCAGGTGACCCTTCATCCCCATATGTTGGAGCTGCCCTTGCGATGGCGGAAGCCTCAACGCATCTTCGTCAATTCCATGAGCGATTTGTTCCACGAGAAAGTGCCCCGCGACTACATCGTACAGGTGTTCGACGTGATGCGGCGGGCGGACTGGCACCAGTTTCAGGTGCTCACGAAACGGTCGGAGCGGTTACGAGAACTGGCGTCAGAGTTGGACTGGCCCCCGAATGTCTGGATGGGGGTCAGCGTAGAGAACGACAAGTATGTGTCGAGAATCGACGATCTTCGCCATACCGGCGCGCAAACGAAGTTTCTGTCACTGGAGCCGTTGCTCGGGCCGCTTCCTGGTCTCGACCTTAAAGGCATTCACTGGGTAATCGTCGGTGGTGAATCCGGTCCGGGCGCCAGGCCGATGGATGCCCTTTGGGTAGTCGACATCCAGCGGCAGTGCGCGAAAGCAAAGGTCCCCTTCTTCTTCAAGCAGTGGGGCGGTGTAAACAAGAAGCGCACCGGACGAGAACTGAATGGGCAAACCTACGACGAAATGCCTCGGCGGCAGGCAGTGTAGTACGGATTTCCCACGTCGAACTTCCCATCACCCAACAGGTCTACCGCGTCCTCTACGAAAACGCCAACCCCCGCGAAGTCGTCGCCAACCTCATGCAACGCGAAGCCAAACCCGAACGCGTGTGACGCCGCACGCCGGTAATGTCCGGTGGTTCGGATCCGACTCCCGGCCTCAGGTGTCGCGTTTCTTCGGACGTGGTTTCCCGGGCTTCTTTTTCGCCGCGGTTTTCGGTTTGGGTTTGGGTTTGGACTTGGCCTTGGGCTTCGATTCGGCTTTTGCCTTTGCAGTGGGACGGGCCTTTGATTCCGGAATCCGGGGGATCGCAGCCTGTCCTTCACTTTCGAGAAGCGCGTCGACACGGTAGCCTGCATTCTCCGCGTCGTGTTGCAGCGTGAGCGCGCGCTGGAGTCCCGATTGCACGGCCGCCGCGCGATCGGCAAAGCTCAGCCGCGTGTCGCCCAACTGGGCAATGGCCCGAATCAGGGTCAAACGGCAGACCAGGGTTTCGAATTGCTCCCGATTGAAGTATTCGACGCCCTCGTACTCGTTTACCTGGAGAAACTCGCGCACGACTCCCGACGCGAAGAGCTTGCGCAACGACAGGTCCTGGGTGCCGGCCGTGTGGCCCAGCTGCATCGCGAGTGCGATATTCAACAGCCGCAAATCCTGCCACGCGGCCCAGCCGTCGCCATCCATTTCATGGAAGACCGCTTCCAGTTCGAGATTGAACAACCAGCGGTCGAGCCAGTCGGGATATCCTTCGGCATCCATAACCTCCCCGACAGGCGCCAGGAGCGCATAGGCCATCGGAAGCCGCCAGAACCGCGCCGCCTCTTCCTCGTTTACTCCGATCCGGCCCAGCAGGTAGGTGTCTACTTCCGGAGAAACAGGCGCGTCGTTCAACCGGCTTTCGAACGACTGCACGTTATGGACCGCGCCGCGTATGGCGTCTTCGATCGCAGCGCGATCGAAGGCCACGCCGGCGCGATTGCCGAGGTCGTCCAAGAACCGGACCAGTTCCCCATGCCAATCCGCGCGCACGCGTTTGGCACCGGTTTCGAGCGCGGCATCCAACTGCAGCGCTTCAACACGCACGAACCGGCGGAACGCGTCCAGCAAGGTCGCCAGTTCCAACCGCTTTTGTTCGACGAAGATGTTCGGCACACCGCCACCGTCCATCCGTCCCGCGACTTGCGCCCACGTGCCGTCATGATCGACGACCTCCTGGAAATCGAGAAACACGTGGTACTGATAGGCGTGCAACCGGACATAGATGCCATCGTCGCAAAGTTGGCGACCCGAACGGATGTACTGAAGGTTGTCTCGGTGGTCCCGGAAGACATAGAAAACGTTGTCGCCGCCGCGCAGCGCCAGTGAATCCGCGAGGGACTTCCGGACCTGCGTGCCTTCGTCGCCACGTCCGGTGTTCAGCGGGGTGGATTCGCGAATCCAACCTTCGGTCGTGTTGTAGGCATTGTTGTAGAGCACAATGCCGCGCTCGCCGCCGGAACGGTTCGAGTAGGCGAACACATTCTCATCCACGTGACCATGGGGCGTATGGAAATCGTAGAAGGCAAAGTTCTCCACGCCACTGAAGAGATAGCGGCGCCGCATCAGCGGGAAGATCTCCCGCTCGTGACGGCGCACCATGTCCATGTCTACATGTTCGTCCCAATACGCGCGGCGGTATTCCATTCCATACTTTTCGGTGAAGCCTTCGATCTGGCCGTGACCGAACATGGGCAGGCCCGGCATGGTTACCATGAGCAGCGCGACGCCGTAGTACTTGTCGCCCTTGCCGAACTGCTCCACGGCGGTGCGTTCGTCCGGATTGTTCATGAAGTTTACGAAGCGTTTCAATATCTCCGGGCTGAATTCGAGGACGTTCTTCACCGTGGATCGGTAATCCGCGTTGTCCTCCATCTTGAGCATGTTCATGAAGGCGCTGTTGTAGACGCGGT
>JAHDWY010000538.1 GCA_023384315.1 Candidatus Hydrogenedentota bacterium
CAATAGAAAAGCGCCTCGGGCCGAATCCGAGGCGCTCCAAGGTGATACGTGTATCCTGAAAAACTAGGCCGTGGCGAGCGTGCCGCCCTTGGCATAGATTTCCTTCATGTCTTCAATGGTGATCGGCGTGTAGTCCTTCGCGTGACCGGCCTGGCCGAAAGCGATCATGCGCGCCTTGTAAACCTCGTACGCGGCCTGACGCGCGGGCTTCAACCAATCGCGGGGATCAAACTTCTCCGGCGTCTCAAAGAGCACCTTGCGCACTGCACCCGTCATGGCGAGACGGCTATCCGTGTCCACGTTGATCTTGCGGACGCCGTGCTTGATGCCGTCCTGGATTTGTTCCACCGGGATACCGTAGGTGCCGGGCATCTTACCGCCGTACTGGTTGATGATGTCGACCAGTTCCTTCGGTACGCTCGAGGAACCGTGCATGACCATGTGGCAGGTCGGCATGCGCTTGTGAATCTCGTGAATGCGATCCATCGCCAACGCCGGCGGCAGCATCTCGCCCGTCTTCGGATCCTTGCGCAACGACTTGTAGGCGCCGTGGCTCGTGCCGATGGCTACGGCCAACGCGTCCAGACCCGTCTTCGCCACGAAGTCTTCGGCTTCTTCCGGATTCGTCAGGTGTTCCGTATCGTCCGCGGCGATGCCCGCGCCATGGCCGTCTTCGATACCGCCCAGGCAGCCCAACTCGCCTTCCACCGTCACACCGACCGCATGCGCCATCTCGACGACCTTGCGGGTCACTTCCACGTTCTTCTCATAGCTGTTCGGCGTTTTGCCGTCCTCGGCCAGCGACCCGTCCATCATGACGGACGTGAATCCCAAGTCGATCGCTTCCTGGCAGGTTTCAGGGCTGTTGCCGTGGTCCAGGTGCATGGCCAGCGGAATCTCGGGGCATTCTTCGACGGCGGCCTGAATCAGGTTGCGCAGGTATATCATCTTGCTGTATTTCAAGGCGCCGCGGCTGGCCTGAATAATCACCGGGCTTTCGGTCTCCCGGGCGGCTTCCATGATCGCCTGAATCTGCTCCATATTGTTGACGTTGAACGCGCCAACGCCGTATCCGCCCTTGGCGGCCTCGTCGAGGATCTGTCGCATCGGTACAAGTGGCATGGGTCCAAATCTCCTGTGTATGGTCGCGCGGGAAGCTATCCTACGGACGGTTTTCCCCGCCTTTGTCGCAAAGCAAACGCTGGGGCGAATTGTATCATCTCGACGGCAGCATTCGCAAAAATCCTGCCCCTTCCACGAGTTCGGCCCTGGAATAGGCCTTGACCCGGTTTGTGTTTCGCTTGAAGTTGGTTTATGCTTTTAGGATTCACGTCAGGAGGCACGATGCGTATCATTTTGGCGAAACCGCGCGGTTTTTGCGCCGGAGTCGAACGGGCGATCAAGTGCGTGGAGCAGGCGCTCGAACGGTATGGTGCGCCGGTCTACGTACTGAACGATATCGTTCATAACGCGCACGTCGTTAATGACTTGAAGGCCAAAGGCGCGATCTTTGTCAAGGATCTGAGCGATGTGCCCGCCGGCGCCCATCTCCTGTTCAGCGCCCACGGCGTCAGCCCGGAACGGTTTGCCCATGCGGAAAAGTACAACATGGAAGTCATCGACGCGACCTGCCCCCTCGTCGAGAAGGTTCACAACGAAGCCCGCCGCTTCGCCGCCCGGGATTTCACCGTAATCCTCATCGGCGAAGAAGGCCACGATGAGACCGTCGGCACGATGGGCTGGGCGCCCAAGCACATCCGGCTCGTACTCGACGAATCCGACGTAGAAGCCTTGGAGGTTCCCAACCCCGACCAAGTTTCCTACATCACCCAGACAACCCTGAGCGTCGACGACTGCGAACGCGTCATCGCCGCCCTCCGGCGAAAGTTCCCCAATATCCAGGGTCCCCCGAAGGCGGACATCTGCTACGCCACCACGAACCGGCAGGCCGCGGTAAACGCCCTGTCTCCTGAGGTGGACCTGGTTCTTGTCGTAGGCGACCGCGAAAGCGCCAACTCGAACCGCCTCGCGGAAATCTGCCATGCCAAAGGCAAACCCGCCTATCTCATCAGTTCCGCAGAGATGATCGACGAAGAATGGCTCGACGGGGTGGAATCGATTCTTCTGACGGCCGGCGCCTCCGCGCCGGAGCTGCTCGTTCAGGGCGTCATCGAGTACTTCCGTAACCGCGGGCCCCTCGAAGTCGTCGAGAGCGAGATCATGATGGAAAACGTCCATTTCAAGCTCCCCGCCGAACTCGCAGCCTCCACCCGTTAGCACTTGTGTTGAACTCCCCCTTCGAAGGGGGATTTAGGGGGTGTTCCCTCAGGTACCGACAGTACGTATCGAGCGAATTTTGGATATCGCTACACTGGAGGGGAGTGTGTGTACATGAAACGGCACCTGCGCTGGTGGTGGCTTGGATGCGTTTCCGCGAGTGCCGCCATCTTGGCCGGGTGCCCGCAGCCCAATGATCCCGATCCGGATCCCGACCCCGATCCGGAAACCGACTACCGGGCGGAAATGCGCGACTTCGTAATCGAACTCGCCGACTACGCGCGCGGCATCAATCCCGAGTTCATCGTCATCGCCCAGAACGTACCCGAATTACTGACAACCGACGGCGAACCCGATGGCCCTCTGTCCACGGAGTACGCGCTCGCGCTGGATGGTCTCGGCCAAGAGCATCCGTTCTACGGTCAGGACGCCTACAATACCGCGACGGCACCCGGGGATCGCGATTACTACACCCTTTTCCTCGACCGTGCCGAGTCCGAAGGCATCGAAGTGCTCGCGACTGACTACTGCAACGTGCCGGCACTCGTGCTCGATGGTCTTGCCCGCGCGTCCAACCGCGGATACATACACTTCGCGGCCCCGAATCCCAGCTACGACTTGGATACCATCCCGACGTTCCCCGCGTCGCCGTTCGGCGCGAACGACGGCAATATTGCCGTACTGCCGGATGCCGCCAACTTCCTTTACGTCATCGACAGCGAACCTTTCGGCACCCGCGCGGCGTTCGTTAGCGCTGTCCAGGCGACAAACTACGACGTCCTCATCATGGACCCCTTCCACAACGGAACCGCCTTCACATCGAGTCAGATCGACGGGATTCGTGCCAAGGCCAACGGCGGAACCCGCCTCGTCATCGCCTACGTGAACATCGGCGCCGCGGAAACCTGGCGTTACTACTGGAATGAGGACTGGGAGACTGGCGATCCGTCCTGGGTCGATGACGAATATGACGGCTATCCGGACGAGTACTGGGTTCATTACTGGGAAGCGGATTGGAGAGACATCATTTTCGGTGACGACGCCACCTATATGAAACGAGTGCTCGACGCCGGATTCGACGGCGTCTACCTCGACAACATCCTCGCCTACGAGTTCTTCGAATCCAAAAAGTAAAACCGGCAATCCGAAGATCGCCGGTTTTACTATCAAATCTCTGAATCGACTACCGCGTTACCTGCCTTGACTCCTGCGGCCGTCGTGGGGGTATTGAATCGAGTTACCAGGAGCGCCCGCCGCGTCCGCCACGGTCGCGGTCGCCGCCGCGTCCGCCGCCTTCCGTTTTCGGGCGCGCTTCGTTGACGCGCAAGGGGCGGCCGCCCATCTCTTTTCCATCCAGACCGCTAATCGCTGCCTGGGCTTCGCTGTTGTCCGGCATTTCTACAAAACCAAATCCCTTGGACTGGTCGGTGTACTTGTCGACAATGATTCGTGCGGAATCAACGCGACCGTAGACTTCGAATGCTTGCTTCAGCTCATCTTCTGTTGCGTTGTACGACAAGTTACCCACATAAATGTTCATCACGGGATCCTTCTGCTTAATCTACTTCGTTTCTCCAATGGACATGGTTC
>JAHDWY010000539.1 GCA_023384315.1 Candidatus Hydrogenedentota bacterium
AATTCTCCCAGTTCATCAGCATTTCCGCGTCAGGTTCTTCGATGGGTTTCACGCCGACCGTCATGCGAAAGGCCGCGCGCACCATTGTGAACAACGACGGCTTGGCGGTGCGCGATAACGTGTTGTACACGCGCGTGAAGTTCACGCCCTCGGACGACAAGACGTTAAACGCGGACACGGCCGACGCCATCCACGCGCGTTGCGCCTCGCACCACGGCTCGTGTGGGGTTCGGTGAGAACCGCTCAGCGCGTGGTGCACGGCAGTGTTACCGCCGCCGCAAAGATTCCGCGCCCAACACCGCCGGCAAACCCCGGTCGTGGTCGCGCCCACCTCGTCAAAACGCGCGCGGGCTTGCTCGTCAATCACGCCGTCTTCGAGCGATCCCAGCCGGTAGGCATTGATGCCCAGCAAGCGAAAGCTTGGATAAATTCCGCCGTCAGTATCCACGGCCAGCTCGTTCGTGCCGGCGGGGTCGATCCGGCGGATCGGCGAACCGTCGTAGATCCGGTAAAACAACGGCGCGATTGGATCCAACCGGAAGTACCGTTGTTGAAGCAACCGGTTGGCGTAATACACCGCCGTCTCACGCAACGCGCCCAACATGGCCTTGGGATCCAGTTCGGGGTTCGCAATGTAGGCGCCGTCCAGATCCAGTTCGATCGTCGCAAACCCGGCCTTGTCCAACTCACGCACAACCTCGCCAAACTCGGGATGATTGGGGCGCACGATAATGCGGCCGGTAACTCCGGCCGAGTCGGGATGAAGAATCTTCGCCAGCTTCGCGAGAGACTCGTCGCCCGCCTTTGCGAGCAAGCGGAGATTCGGCAGAATGGCCGACCCCTCCGCGAAATCGAGTTGGAGATGAATCGTGTGCCCGTCGAACGCCGCGGGGAGTTTTGATGCTTTGACGTCTAAAACGCGAACCGCCGCCGTCGTCTTCTTTCCGGCCATACGGCCGCACTTCACCGCATGCGCACACAAATCGGCGATCAATTCGGGATTGTGAATGATCTCCTCTTCAAGAAATTCGATGACGATCTCTTTCTGATCGCCCGCCCGCCCGAAGAGCAGGGAAATCGCGTCACGTCCCGCGTCCCGCGCGTTCGTGGATAGCACCGTCGCCCCTTGACCGAACCAGCCTTTCTTCTTCGATACCGCTTCTTCGGTGTCACGCGGCAACCGCACGGAGATCCGCTTCAACCCGCGCTCCTGCTGGATCTCCTTCTGTAGTTCTTCCTTCTTGCGCGGCGGCAGTATCGCCCGCGTGGCGCGCAGCCATTCGAGTTCGCCGATGACTTCCTCGAGCTCTTTCACGTCGTGCTTATCGCCGAGCACATGGTAGATGCGATTCACCGAGGCATAGGGATAGTGCTCGAGCACATCCCAGGAGATCTCGTCGCACTCGAAGCAAAAGCACGTTTCGGGATCGATGGCAAATCGCCGATCGTTCTCTACAAAACGGTGTAGGGTTTCCTGCGTCATCAGTAGGCCCCCAGGGTTCCCTTGTCGCGGCTCCAGTTCTCCATGTACTTGAAGCAGGCGATACCCAAGGTGGTCCAGAGCGCAACGTTAATCAAAAGGAACGCGAACGAAGGATGTACGAACACCTTCATGCCGATCCCCTGAATCAGCACGAGCTTCAGGCAGATCGATGCGTCCGTAATCGGAATGAAATGGGCAAAGCCCATAATGATGGCGGGCAGGTCGTACCAGTCCGGCTTTGCTGCAAAAGCGAGCGCAATCATCCCCATACGAACGAGTAGCGTGGCCTGGCCGATCTGCTTGAAGACCAGCGTCAGCCCTCCCACCATGAATCCAAATCCGATCAGGTTTAGATACGTCAGCAACAGCAGCACGAAGGTCGGGAACGGGTCCGCGTGAAGATCGCTGTTCAGCGTCACCGAAACGAACACAAGCATAACCGTCCAAGTCAGAATACTCACGACGGAATTGACGAAGGATCGCGCAAGAAAGTTGGTAATCAGGCCGTGGGGACTCATGTAAACCTGTTCCAATTCGCCCGTGCGCGCCATGCCCTGCAAACCCTGGCTGAACATGCCGACGATGCCAAAGGCAAAAATGCCGACAACGAAACCGAGCGCGTTCTCCGTCTGGTCCGTCGCCCATTCTGTATTCACCGTACCGGACCGAAATCCAAAGATGAGCCCGATGAGCATCCCGTAGCCCACGATCATGCCCATGAGCGTGGCGAACCAATAACGCCGCATAACGATGAACGCACGGACCAGTTCCGCCTTCATGACGAGAAAAAAGCCCACGTCAATTCCTTCCTTTCGGCGCGTCAGCCTGGGATTCCGTCAACTGCAGGAAGACGCCTTCCAGATTCTGTTGCCGTTGCGTTACGGTACGGAGCAACAGCCCCTGCGACTGCAACTGGCCCAGCGTATTGTAAAGCGCGTTGGAACGCTCCGCCTCGTCCGCGGACGTACGCAAAATGAATCCCGGACCGCCGTCCGAGTTGATAGACTCGACACCCATCACGCCGGGTAAGGCCTGGATGGTATCGAGGTTGGGCGCGCGATCCAGGCGAAATTCGAATCGTTGGTCCGCGAACACGCCGAGCAGTTCCTCCGTCGGCTTGCACGCGACGAGGGCGCCGTCTTTGATGATGCCGATGCGGTCGCACAATTCCTGCGCGGTACCCATATCATGCGTGGTTACCAAGACGCATTTGCCCTGTTCACGCGTCATCTCAATGACCTTGTCTTTGATGGCACGGCTGCTCTGCACGTCCAGACCTGTCGTCGGTTCGTCAAGCAGCAGCACGGGCGGATCGGTGATGAGCGCGATACAGATGGCGAGCTTCTGCTTTTGTCCGCGCGAGAGCCGGCGCACCTGAATGTCTTTCTTGTCGGTAAGCCCGATAAAGTCCAGTAACCGGTGTGAGCGTTCGCGCAGGACCTTGCCCTTCACGTCGCGCAAGTTGCCGAAGTACGCGAGATTCTCGAGCGGCGTCAGCGGCCAGATGCAGGTACGGGTACCCTCAAGAACAACTCCGATGCGCCGCAACACCTGCAGCCGTTTTTTCTCCACGGGGAGGTCGTCGACGAACACCTCGCCGCTGCACGGCTTCACCAACCCCGAGATCATCTTGACCGTCGTCGTTTTGCCCGCGCCGTTGCGGCCCAGGAGTCCGAAAATTTCCCCTGAGCGTATCCCAAATGAAACCCGGTCAACCGCGTGAACGGTCTTCTTCCGGTAGATCGGCCGCCGGCCGGTCTCTTCGTTTTTGGAGAAGAAGTGGCGGGTATAGAACGTCTTGTCGACGTCGCGCAATTCTACGAGATACGGACTGCTCATAGGTTCCCCGGTCGCCCCGGCATGTAGGCCTGTTCGATCGCCTTGGCCGCTTGTTCCTCGTCGCCGAGTTCCTCAATCTTGATGAGGTACTCCAGGTAGGCAATCTCAATATCCCGGAGCGCATGGATAACCATCACCAGGATGAAACTCCCCGTAGCGTGATAGAGGATGCCGAGTAGCAAGGCGAAAACAATGAACTCCAGCGAGATGTGCCAGGTGTTTTCAAAGAAATGCTTGTGAACCACCACGAAAGCAGCGGCGATGACTGCGATGCCAACGCCCGCCGCAGCCGGTGCCGGCATCCACGCGGCCAGAAACGATACCAGAATCGTCTGAGCGGCGACGCGCCAGATCAGTTCTTCCGCGACCGCTACGCCAAGAAATCGTGTCAAGACCACGGGGCTGTCCATCGTGAAATTCCAGATGGGGCCGAAGTCGAAGAAGTGACTCCACGCATCGCGCCAGGAAAGATGGGTGGCCAGCAGGGACAAACCGAAAATAAGGTGCCCGGCGACCAGGCCAATGGCAATGT
>JAHDWY010000540.1 GCA_023384315.1 Candidatus Hydrogenedentota bacterium
CAACCGGCTCCGCGCGAACACGATGGACTGGATATCTCGCGACAGCATCTCCTTCGCAATCCGGTTGGCCTCCTTCACCGACGACAACCGAATTCCCAGTTCCGCATTCACGACCGGCGGGTTGTAGAAAAGGAAGTGACGCTCACCGGTCGGCGCGCCATTGTTGTCAATCAGTTTGACCGGTTCCTCGACGATGCGCTCCGCCATTTCCTGCGGATTGTTGATGGTCGCGCTGCAACAGATAAACGTCGGCTTCGACCCGTAGAACGCGCAAATACGCTTGAGCCTCCGTAGCACGTTCGCCAGATGACTACCGAAGACGCCCCGGTAGTGGTGAAGCTCATCAACGACGACGAATTCCAGGTTCTCGAACAATTTCATCCAGATCGTGTGATGGGGGAGAATCCCCGTGTGGAGCATGTCCGGATTCGTTACCACAATATGCCCCGCATTCCGGATCGCCTTGCGTGCGGAGGCCGGCGTGTCCCCATCAAACGTGTACGTCCCGATTTTGACCTCGAGGTCGTCAATGGTCGTCTTCAGTTCATTGACCTGGTCCTGGGACAAGGCCTTGGTCGGAAATAAATATAGCGCCCTCGCATCCGAGTTCGCCATGAGCCGGTTCAAGACTGGCACGTTGTAACACAGGGTCTTGCCCGATGCCGTCGGCGTGACGATACACACGTGCGACCCAGCCAATACCGCGTCCACGGCATCGCGCTGATGCGTGTAAAAATGATGGATGCCCCGCTTGCCCATGGCCGCAACCAGTTTCGGATTCAAGTTTGCGGGGAAATCCGCGTACCGGGCCGGCTTGGCCGGCATCACCCGCCAGGCAGTCTGATTCCTGCGGATTTCCGGGTCCTTCTGCAATCGGTCGACGATTTGTGCTACGTTCATGAGCTGATTCCAATGATTGACCATCTGAATATAACATCAGTATTTCGCTGCTGCAAGCGCCTTCTTGCGGCGTAGCGTTCCGCAGACATGTTTCAAACGTGATAAAATACGAGCGGATAGCGTCGTTCAGCCGAATTGAAGTCCGGGCTAGCCAAAGCGTCGGGATGCGCTCGCGTAGTATCCGAGATCGGGCAAAACCCATAAGACTAGTAGCAGTAAGATTTTGTGCCGCAAGGGAGGCCTATGCCGCAGTACGAATTGATTCTCCACCAAGGTGACACACACCTCAGCACTTACGATATCAACACTGAAGGTCTAGTCATCGGCCGCGCCTCCGAATGCGACGTGGTACTGGTGGATTCCATGGTCTCCCGGCGCCACGCGCGCGTCTGGAACGACGGCAAGAGTGTCAAAGTCGAAGACCTCGGCGCCCGCAACGGCATCATGGTAAACGGCCAGAAGGTCTCTCGTCTCCGGGTTGACGAGGGAGATGAGTTCACCGTTGGCACTCACACTTTCCGAATCGCAAAGGTAACGCGGCATAAGGATAAACCGGATACGGGCGCGACGATCAGCTTTGAGAAGGCCGGCGACATGTACGCGCGCATGCTGAAAGAGCCGGACTTCAACCGCTTGATTATTCTCTACAAAGCCTCCCAATTGCTCGGTACCATATTCGACCTCGACGATCTGTTGAATCGCCTCCTGGAACTCATTTTCGAGGCCTTGCCGGTGAAGCGGGGGTTCATTCTCACGCTCGACTCCCACGACAAGTCCCCAGACGTGAGGGCCAGTCTACCTCGAGACGAACGCAACGGAAGCCTGCCGCTCAGCCGTACCTTGATCGACCACGTTTTTGAGCACCGCAACTCAGTGTTGACCCTGGATGCCCATGAGGATTTCTCCAGTTCGGAAAGCGTCGTCGTCCACGGCATTCATGCCGCGATGTGCGTGCCCTTGTGCGGACGCGAGGAAATCGTCGGCGCCATATACGTCGACTCCGGCGCGAGCGACGTCGTCTTCAAGAATGACCACTTGAAACTTCTCACGGCCATCGGCCGCGTCGCCGGGGTGGCCGTTGAAAATGCCCAGCTCCACCAGGAACTGGTCGAAACAGAACGGCTCTCGGCGATTGGTCAAGCCACTGCGGGGCTAGGCCATTGCGTAAAGAATATGCTCGTCGGAATCAAGGGCGGCGCCGAGTTCGTCGACCTGGCGCTTGAGACCAACGAAATGAAGTACATCCAAAAGGGATGGCCTCTGATTCGCCGCTCGGTGGATCGCATTGAAGATCTCGTGCTCAATTTGCTCACCTTTTCACGCCACCAGCGCGGGGAGCGGACCAACACGGACCTGAATCTCCTGATCGACGAAATCAAGGATACCGTTGCGGCCCAAGCCACGCTCGCAAAAGTCACTGTGAAGGTTGAAAAAAGCGAACTACGGCCCCTGCCCCTGGATAGCCTGGGCGTGTATCGCGCCATTCTCAATCTCGTAAGCAATGCCATCGACGCCTGTGAAGAAAACGGGGGGGAAGTAACCATTCGAACCCGCAGCAACGACACCCACTACTGTGTCGACGTCCAGGACAACGGGTGCGGCATACCAGATGAAATGTATGAGCGTTTGTTCACCGCCTTTGCCACCACGAAAGGCTCCCGAGGTACCGGTCTGGGCTTGGCCTGTTCGCAGAAAATCATTCGCGAACATGGCGGCACCATTACGTTCGCAAGTAAACGCGGCAAAGGCTCCACCTTCACTATCGCGATTCCGACGCAGACCCTGGTCGCCTCATAAGTCCAATTCCAGCGGCCATCGTTCGGAGACCAACCCGCGCGCTTCCGCGGGTGTCGTCACCTGTCCTTCCAATTGCGCGTCTTCCACGGCGGCCAGGATGGTTTTGAATAGCGGACCGGGCTTGTATCCCATCGCGATAAGATCCTTGCCCGTCACCAGCGGATCGGGACGATACTCCTCCTCCGTGTGATGAGCGAGATAGTCTTCGATCCAGTCAATGGTGTCCAAGTCACCATGGCTCGCCAGACAGTCGATGCGCCCCAGCTCCAGCAACTCCCGGAACCCCTCTTCGCGAACAAAACGCTTGAGTTTGCTGGGCCGCATGTTCGGCGCGTGTGCCAGCCGCATGTGTTGGTCTACCAGCCACTCGATGCGATTCGTATCTTCATTGGGCATGTGAAGTCGGCGGCAGATCTTCCGTGCCAACTCGGCGCCGATTCTGTCATGGTTGTTGAATCGGATTCGGTCCGCAAAGGTGATTGTCTCCGGCTTGCCGATATCGTGCAGGAGCGCGCCGTACGCCAACGTAGGCGAGACTCCCTTCAAATGATCAAGCAGCAGCAGCGTGTGCACGAACACGTCGCCTTCCGGGTGAAACTCCGGCGGCTGCGGGACGCCCTTCATGCGGCTGACCTCGGGCAACACCTGTTCAAGCAGGCCCGCCGCATCGAGCAACTCAAACGCCCGTCGCGCTCCGCCTTCGGTGAGCATCTTCGTTAGCTCGTCCCGAATGCGTTCCGCGCTGACCGTCCGTATCGACGGTGCCAGCTCGCGCGCCGCGGCAAGCGTGGGCGGGTCCATTTCAAAGCCGAGTCGCGCCGTGAAGCGCACTGCCCGCAACAGGCGCAGGTGATCTTCCGCGAACCGGGTTGCCGGATCTCCCACCGCACGAATGATGCCGGCCTTCAGATCAGCCTGACCCCCTACGTAGTCGACCACCATCTCGGCCACTGGGTCGTAGAACATGGCGTTTACGGTGAAGTCACGCCGCAAGGCGTCATCCCGTTCACTCAGGAACTCGACCGAACTGGGGTGCCGTCCATCTAGATACGGGCCATCACCCCGAAACGTGGCAACCTCGACAGGTCCTTCTGGCATGAGCACTAGAACAACACCGAAAGCCGCACCCACGCCGACCGTCTTCGAGAAGAGC
>JAHDWY010000541.1 GCA_023384315.1 Candidatus Hydrogenedentota bacterium
GCGCGCGTCTTGGGTTCCTCCGTGAATGGCGCCGCCCTTTCGAGCCAGAATGGCGGGGTATCGCTGGAAATGGAGCAGGATTGCACGGCGGTGATCCAGGCCAGGACGGAACGGGGCAGCGTGCGAACCGAATTGCCAGAGGGCGCCGTTTCTGGGACCCTCCAGCGGAAAGCCTTTGATGGGACGGTCGGGAACGGTGAGAATCGCGCCAGGATCACGATGGAAACCCTCAACGGGGACATCTCGATTGCGAGGAGTAGCTCATGACGGCGCCGAACGTGGCTGTTTGGCCAAACACGGGAAAGGTCAAGATGGTCGATGACTCGGATCTGGCCCTCGTCAACCGGACAAAAGCAGGCGACATCGAGGCGTTTTCCGAATTGGCGCGGCGTCATGAACGTATCGTCTACAACCTGGCCTACCGCTTCATGCGTGATACGGCCCTGGCCGAAGACATGGCCCAGGAGGCTTTCCTCAAGGCCTATCGCCTGTTGAGCGGATTTCGCGGGGATTGCAGTTTCTCGACGTGGTTGTATCGCGTTACGTCGAGCGTATGCCTTACCGAATTGAGCCGGCGCAAGCGGCGCGGCGAAGTTCCGCTGACGACGGACCACACCGGCGATGCCGTCACGGAACCCGAGGAAACCACGGATACTCCGGAACTGATACGGCGTTGCGTTACGAAGTTACCGGATCGCTATGCGACAATCGTCACGATGTACTATCTCGACGAGATTTCCTACGAAGAGATCGCCGAGAGTCTGAATATACCGATGGGAACCCTGAAGACGTGGATGCACCGCGCGCGTCACCAACTGCGGAAGATCGTGGAGAAGGAGATCAAGTCGAATGGACCTCAATGAGATGGACGATATGGACCGTATGATTGAGGAAGCGCTCCGCAGTGAACCCATGCGAAATGTGCCGCAGGGATTTCATCTGCGGATGTCGAACCGGCTTCATGTGGCGGCCTTGGTGCAGAGCGAGCGACAGGGATTTCGCTTCCGCATGATGGCGACTGCGGCGGTTTTTGCCATCCTGGGAGCGGCCATCGTCGGGGTTCCGGCGTTGGCGTTTTACCAGGGGTGGGGCGTACAGGCAGTCCCGGGCGCCATGGGGTATTTCGATTATCTCGTCGTGTTTGCGTTCCAGTACTGGGGAGAAATCGTAATCGCCTTGAGCGCCACCGCCCTGCTCGCGGGTTTGGCGACCGCCACCGGCTGGGCACTTGTCCGGCTGCGGCAACCCCAGAAGCAGAGTTAAGCTCACTTTCCCAAAAACGTACCCCGCGGGCCGGAGTTTCCGGCCCGCGCTTTTATTGTCCGGGACACACCCCGTCGCCAAGGTCTCCCACTTGCCCACGCTGCCCGTATTTCCTAAGTGCATCAACGGATGCACGTTACGCGCCGCAAAGCGACTTATTCCGAAGGCTTCACTTCCCAGGAATCATCTGCTATAATCCGGCGCCTTTATCGGAAGGGGTCGTTGTTTTTTGGAGTGGTTTCAGGAAAGGAATTGGCGAAGATGCCGGTGAAATACAGTTGTCCGAAATGTGGCAGGCGGTTTGCCGAGTGGGGCGCCGAGAAGTACGGTTTCAAGTGCCCTGGAGACGAGTGGTGCCCTGCCGATCGGCCAGAGGTAATCGAACTTGTACGCGTCGGCATGCAGGAAGACGCAAAACCCGCCAAGAAGCCAACTCTGAAGCGCCCGGTGAAGCGCGCGGCCGCTACTGTTTCGACAATGGATGATGACGAGTTGCTGGTGCCGGATATTGAAGAGATCGACGGCGATTCGGATGTCGACGATGACGGCGATGACGTCGAGGATGAGGATGACGATGTGGTCGCGGTTTCCAGCGTTGTCGAAAGCACCGATGATGTCACAACTGACGATTCCAGCGAGGAGCTGGACGAAGAAGACGGCGATGATTTCGTTGGCGATGACGGCGTAGTGGACGATTCGCTGGAGGATGCCGACGACATCGTTGAAGAAGAGTGGAAAGACTAGAAGCGCGATTCTCTTTCCGGCCATAAGGGGCCGCCGCACGCCGGCAGCCCCATTCCTGGAGAGCGTGCGTACGCCCTACTCGTCCTGCGCGGATACCTCCTCCGTCTGCAACGGCACGTGCGCAGAATTCGTCGGCAAGTTGCGCAACACGCCCGACAACGCGACGACCGCGATCGCCAGCACGGCAAGCAGTGTTGTCCACATCTTGGACTTTCCCCGGAAGACCTTGGCCCACCCCTTGGTGGACGTCAATCCCAGGGCGAGCGCGAATATCACGATGGCCAGCAGAAACTTGATCCCGAAGATCATGTGGTAGGCGGGCTGGTCATCGTGAAGAAACCGGGTAACGGCGAGGTAGTTGTAGAGTCCGCTAATCAGGAAGAGCAGAATGCAGGTATGCACGATGTGCTGCCACCGTTTCATGATCGCGGCGCGCAGTTTCTGGTGGGTCTCGTCGTCGCGGACGGCAGCCGCTGAAGGCATCAGCACGAATCGAATGAACAAGACGCCCCCCACCGCCGTCACCGCCGCCAGGATGTGAGCCCACCGCATTACAAGCACGACCGTTGACATTCTTCACACACTCCCTTCATTGATCGTCCAGTCCATGCACGCACCTGCGACAAAGCTACCCGAATCTTGGGAGTGTTGCAACCTTTTATCGTATGGTTCATCTATGCATTGTTTCGTTTTCATATCGTGGCGCACGCCTGCCCATGAACCGGCGCCCGGCTACACCCTTGCTATTCACATATGCACAACAGGGCTGGCGAAGTCCTCGCGGAACGGGCGGATGACATGATGGGGAAGAACCTGTCTACGCAATAGGCGTCTCGTCTTCCGGACTAAAACTACCTCGCGATCGTGTTGCGTTTCAGGTTCACGAGGCCTCCCGCTTCCAGGACCTCGACTTGGTTGGGTGAAAGCTGGTGGCACATCTTCATTCGCTTACCGCCAGACAGAACCTCCACCGTGTTTCCCGCGCGGAGTTGGCTGTATAGCTCGCGAATTTGCGCGACGGTGCCGGGGGCTAAGCGGTCGTAATCAGACTCATCGGCGAAGGTTAGTGGCAAGATCCCCCAATTCACCAGGTTCTGCCAATGGATTCGCGCGAAACTCTTCGAAATGACAACGGAGAGCCCAAGGTATCGCGGCGCCAGTGCGGCATGTTCGCGGCTGGAGCCTTGGCCGTAATTCGCTCCGCCCACGATGAGATGCCCGCCCGTTTTCTTTTGTTCCTTAGCACGCTTCACGTATTCGGCATCCACAGGTTGATAGACGAAATCGCTGATCCGAGGGATATTGCTGCGGAATGGGAGCACGCGACTCCCCGCAGGCATGATTTCATCCGTCGAGACATCATCGCCTACACGCAGGAGAATGGGCAATGCGAGCGATTCCGGCAGCGGCGTGAACTCCGGCAAGTCGACGATGTTACCGCCCTTCTCGATCTCGATGTCCTTGGCCTCCTCCGGCGGCAGCGGTCTCACGAACATCTCGTCGTTTACGACCGGATTGGCAGGCCCGGAGATCTTCGGATACGGAAAGTCCAACGTGCGCGGATCAGTTACGCACCCCTTCAAGGCCGATGCAGCGGCAGTTTCCGGGTTCACGAGACAAACGCGATCATCCTCCGTGCCGGAACGGCCGGGAAAGTTACGGGGAACCGTCCGGAGACTCAACTTGTCTGCAACCGGCGCCTGCCCCATGCCGATGCACCCGTTGCAACCGGCCTGGTGAATGCGAGCCCCGGAATGGATCAGTGAGATGAGGTGCCCATTTTGTGCAAGCTCTTCGAGGGTTTCGCGCGACGTCGGATTGAT
>JAHDWY010000542.1 GCA_023384315.1 Candidatus Hydrogenedentota bacterium
ATTCCTCGTGATCACTACCGCATTGTCCGCGGCTCTCGTCGCACGCGGCGCAGTGGCGCAGTCCTATCGCATTCGACAGGATTGGCACATGCACACGTGGCGCGCCGGCGGTAAACCCGATGCTATCGTCAAAGACATGATCGCGACCAACGACGCGTACGGGCTCACCCTCATGGGGATTTCCGAGCACATCGATCGTATCGACGAGCGGGCGGAATTCACGGAGAAATTCAAGGCCAATCGCGCGGAGGCGGAAGCGGTCGAGACGAACATGACGGTCATGATCGGCACGGAATCGACCATGATCGATCCGAAGACCTGCGCCGTGGGCGATGAGATCGCCGCGCAACTCGACTACGTGCTCGTGTCCTGCAACCACTACCACCTGAGTCACGTGGAGAATCCCGAGCCGGGCACGCCCGAGGCGTATGCGAACCACTATCTCGACATGCTCATGGGCGCGGCATCGTTGGGGTACGCCGACACGATCGGGCATCCCTTCTACCACGCGAAGCTGAACAAAAAGTTGAGTCCGGAGGAACTGCAGGCCGTACTCAAGGCCTACGATGAGGACCGGCTGATTGAGGTGCTCAAAATCGCTGCGTCTGCGAACATGGCTTTTGAGATAAACCCGCGGCACGCGGACAACGCGCTGGAATGGTTTCGCGATTTGATTCAGGAAGCGCGGCGCCACGGAACGAAATTCACGCTTGGAACGGACGCGCATGAGATCGCGAGTCTGGGGTATCCGAACCGCGGCGAACGGACCTGTGAACAGATCCTCGCCGAGCTGACCATTACTGACGACGACCTGAAGTGGGCGCCCATGAAAGGGCTCGCCACGGTCACGGGCTAACGGGCGACAGGGGGCGATGTTTTCCATGATGCGAAGGGCTACTTTTCCATTTGCGACGTTCTTAGCATGTCTAATCATTGCTGCGACCGCGGCCCGCTCGGACACATTGCCACTCGAGGAGCATATCCGCAGCGAATCCGGTTTCGATGGTGCGGTTCGCATTGTCGAATACGGCATGGACGAAAAGGATCCGGACTACGGGTACGTGACCGTCGAGGTTCCTTATCGCGATATACGCGGTGCAACAAAGCATGGTCAGGGGCGTCTCTACGTCAAGAGCACGGCCTTGGAGTCCGGTGAGCCGCTCCCGCCGTTTTGTCACGTACACTACGAAAAGTCCATGGACGGCGCACGGCACTGGTGCGAGCAGGGATACGTGGTTGTAACGCCCCATTACGGCGACCCGCAACAGGGCGGATATCCGCTCGAACTCTGTACCGGCGACAGCAATAACCTTTCCCGGGCATTGCTCCAATGGGTGCGGCGTCTACCGTTCATCGATCCCGTTCATCTCCACATCGACGGCGGGAGCGCGGGCGGCTACATGGCGCTCGCCATGAGCGCGGACTTTCTTCCAGTGGCCTCGATGACCGCCGAATCGCCGGTGTGCAATTGGGCCTATAATTTGAACTACCTCGAAGCCAACAAGCCTGCTTCCGGCTATCCATTGGCCGACTTCAAATCACTGTCCGACCTCAAACGCAGCCCGTTGCCCATCCTGTGCTCGATCACGGGCCTTGCCGACCAGTCAGCCGGCGAGTTTGGAAATGACTTCTCGTCAGTTGCTTACTTTCTCATCAGCCCTATCGCGTACCTGGACCGCATCACATGCCCCACCCAGATCCTGTGCGCGACGGGGGACATGCTCGTCCCCATGGAGCAGATGGTGGCCGACCCGAGCATCGAACTTGACCGTTCGTTGTTTCCCGAAGGATACCAGCGGGACTTCGATGCGCTGACCTCTGAGAAGGCGCGCCATCGTTTCGTGGATCTTCTGCCGGAGGATGAACTTTCGATCCATCGCATCCCTCTTGCGGAAGACATGCATGAGATCTTGCTGGGGCACTTCTTGAAAGAAGAGAAGGAGCCGCCTTCTCCGCCCAATGTGGAACGCCCGTTCGCGCACGATAAACAGTGGAATCTCGTCATTCTCGTTGAAGGACCGCCCAAGCCGTTTTCGCCGCACTCGCGGTACAAATGGCGCACCTCGCCGGATTCGTTTATTGCAGCGTATCGAAGTTCTCCACCGTCTCCGGAAATCCTGAACGCCGCCAAACTTGACCGTCTCCTGCGACGGTTCGACGGGGATCTCGATGGTCTGCCGATGCTGGCGGACGGGCAACCCATGAATCGATTGAACTTCCCGTTGCTTGAGAAGCTTGACGTTGTGACGGCCTTGATTGATTACGGGGAGATCAATTCGGCGTGTTCAGTACGAATGACGCAGCTCTACGCCGAAGGCACGCGCAAGCCCTTCGGTGAATCGCTGACGCTGGATCGATTGCGCGAAGAGCTTGCCGCGATACGGGGCGAACTGGGGATGGAGTAGCACGATGGTCATGCGTACATTTCTCGCGTTGTGCTGCGCCGCGCGTTGTGCGGCAGCGGAATCGGAAGCTCAGCCGGATGCGCCGAACGCGTCATTCTTCCAGCGCTGTGCATTCATTTCGATCGACATCCAGGAAGGAACCAAACCAGCCCGCCTCACCATCGACCAGATACCTTCGTTATGGCGGGAAATGGGCTTCACGGCGGAGGACGTCAACGCCGCCAACGACCATGCCTGGGACGTGGCGTTGCCAAACGCCGTCAAGGTGGCCGACGCCTGCAGGGCGGCCCGCCTTCCCATGATATTTGTGCACTGGGGCTATCGATTCGAGGACGGCATGGATCTGGATCCCGACATTCGAAATTCGATGCTCAAAGAACACGGCACGGACTACGACAAGTGGAGCGGACATATCGATCTGCCCAGTTCCCATCCCGCCAAGGCCTTAGGTATTCGCGACGGCGAGTATGTGCTGCCGAAGACTGGACAGGACGCGTTCGCCTCGAGCAGTCTCGATTTCGTTCTGCGAAACCTTGGCGCGAAGAACATCGTGTTTGTCGGTGGTCACACAGGGGCGTGCCTGGGGAAGACCGCCGCGTCCGCCAAGCGCCTCGGGTACACGATCATGTGCGTTCGCGATGCTACGAACAGTGCCCGTGAATCCACGCGCGAGCAGGAGATCCGAGACACCGGGTACGACTACGTCTTATCTACGGACGAGTTTCTGGCGTGGACGGAGTTGGCGTCCGCAAGTGATGCCGGCGGTTCAAAGGAAGCCCAACGGAAGCCTCATCCGGGCAGCGGAAGCGGGTAGTGAAATCTATGCTCGCTATTGATTGGACTGGCCGGCCATTTGCTGAAACGCAACCTCGACCTGATTGATGAAGCCGGTGAGATGGGTGTATTGCTCGTCATCGATTGTGTCGGGCATCTTGGCCATGCCGTTGTTGAGTCCCGCCAGTTGGGCTTGGTTGAAGCTGTCTAGGGTGTAGACGGTTTCGGTTTCGTAGAAACGGTCGAGTTCCGCGGCGAGTTCTTCGGCGAGCACAATCTTCGCCGTTTCCCGAGCCTCGTCAGAGAGGTTGGGAGCCAGCATCGCGAGCTGCCCATCCAGTAGGGACTCGTAGAGGACCTCGTCCGCGAAATCCTGGTAGGTGTCCCAGTCGGCCATTTGCTCCTCGTTCAGAACCTCCGTGAGCTGCTCGCGTACTTTCGCGTCGATGGCGTCCTGCTTGGCCTTCGCTTCTTTCGCGGTAGTAGAGCCGGACATCATGTCCTGCACGTTTGCCTGTTGCGCTTCCTGGAAGGCGTCGATGAGGATGTCATTGACCGATTCCCGGGCTTCCGCGGGAAGCGCCAATCGGTCGAGCAGGGGGTTGTACGTCATGCCGACCATGACACCCATTT
>JAHDWY010000543.1 GCA_023384315.1 Candidatus Hydrogenedentota bacterium
CGCAATACGTACACGGACTACCGCCTCATGCTGGAGCAGGAGAAGCCGGACGCGGTGTATGCGCTCATGCCGCCGCATCACGTGTTCGACGTGGCCATGGACGTGATGGAACGGGGTCATCATCTCTTTATCGAAAAGCCGCCCGGTTTGACCGCCTTTCAGAACCGCCGCATGGCGGAGTGCGCGATCCGGAACAAATTGGTTGCCATGTGCGGATTTCAGCGGCGCTACATCCCGCTCTTCAAGACGCTGCAGAAGAAGGTGGAGAAGCGGGGCCCAGTTCATACCGTCGTGGTGACCTTTGTGAAATGCAGTTACCCCGCCGCTTCATATTACAATGGCGCCATCGACATTCTGTCCTGCGACGCCGTGCATGCGGTCGACACGTTGCGGCACTACTGCGGCGGCGAGGTGGTGAGTGTCGCGAGCGACGTTCGAAACCTCGGCGCGGAAGACCACAACGCGTTCTACGCGCTGATCAAGTTTTCGACGGGCGCGACGGGCGTGCTGCAAACGAATTGGGCCACGGGACGCCGGTTCTTCAAACTGGAATTGCACGCGCAGGGCATTTCGGCGTACGCGGACCCGGATGATTGCGGTGTGATTTACAAGGACGGGATCCTGGAAGGCAAGGTGTTCGACCCGGCGGAGTGCGCGGGCAACGACGCGGACTGGCACCGCTGGGGGTTCTTCGCGGAGAACCGGCACTTCATCGAGTGCGTGAAGTCCCGCAAGAAGCCCGTGAGCTACCTGGCCGACACGGTCAAGACGATGGAACTGGTGGATCGCATCTACCACAGTCAGATCTGAGGACGGAAAGGAACGGTATGGCGAAGCTCTTCCGGCTGGCAGTGACGTCCATCGACAACCCCGACGTGGACGATCGGTCCGAGGTCATTGATCGCTGCGTGAAGGCCATCGCCGAAGCCGGAAAGCGCGGCGCCGATCTCGTGCTGTTGCCGGAAGAGCCGGACATCATCGCGGGCGGCACCTATGGCGTGTATCCCCTGGAGGATCACCCCGCCTTCGTCCGGTTTCGCGATCAGGCCGCGAAATCGAAGGTCGGCGTGATCGCCACGCTCTCCGTGAAGGTCGAAGACCGGCATGCCAATACTGCCTTTCTGCTGGACCGGAAGGGCAAAGTCGTCGGTCTGTACCGCAAGAAACATCCCGCGCCGAGCGAGGAGATGATCCTGACGGAACCGGTCATCCCCGGCGAGCCGTTTCCCGTGTTCGAGTTTGAAGGCGTGACCCTCGGTATCGCCACGTGCATGGACATCCATTTCCCCGAGATGTTCCGCATCTATGGATTGAAAGGCGCGGACCTCGTCTGCGTGCCGACCATGTACCTCGATTATACCGGCGACATGCTCGAGTCCATCGAGAAAGCCCGGGCCATCGACAGCCAGATGTATCTCGCCGTGTCGCGTTACATCACGCGGCCCTTCCTCGCGGGGAAGAACATGGGCTACGCGAAAGTGATCGCGCCGGACGGGCGCATCATCTGTTCCACGGCGCATCGCGCGGGCGTCGCGATTGCGGAGTTCGACCCGAAATGGCGCATGGAATTCTGGGGCGAAGGGTACGAAGGCAACATGCGCTTCATGTTCGACGTCATCCGCCGCCCCGACCTCTACGGCGACCTGACCAAGCCCCGCGACATCGAACGCGACGTGGAAGATGATTAGAAGAATCAGCGATAGGAGGGCGGGGTTTCCAACCCGCCTTGTGAGTCGACGGGGGCACTATCATACTTGCAAACAAGCTCAAGATAGTCCGATCCCTGTTTGGGAAGTCGTGATGGCGAAGGATAGACTCTCGTGTGGCGGATTGGAAAACCCGCCCTCCTTGTAACACTGCGGAGAATTACTGACCATGCCCTGGAAAGACGGCAAGAAATGGGTGTACTCGATCACATACGACGAAGGCTGCGAAGACCTGCTGAAATACGCCCTGCCGATTCATCGCAAGTATGGCATTCCCGGCCACCTCGCGCTGGTGTCCAGCCAGATCGGCGTGCCCCGCAACCTGCCCGGAAGCAGCTACGACAAGATGATGATCCTGTCGAAGGACCAGATCCACGATCTCGTCCAGGAAGGCTGGGGCGTGTCGTGCCACAGCATGACCCATTGCGGCGTGACGCTGAATAATGCCGACACGGAAGTGGTCCAGGCGCGGCGCGTAATCGAAGAAGCGCTCGAGATGGAGGTCCGCATGTTCTGCGTGCCCGGCGACAACAACGGCCATCCCGGCGCGTTGAAATACGCGGAGCTTGCGGGGTTCACGTCCATCCTCACCATCTACGACCGCGTCAACACGCGCGACACCGACCTGCTCCACCTCGGCCGCGTGCCACTGCACACGGAGTACCCCGCGCCTTTCTTCTCCGTGTACGACCCCTACAAACGCATCCACCAAGCCATCGACCTCGAAGGCTGGATCATCGACTACTGCCACTGCCCCATGCCGGACAAACCCATCCACCCCGCCAAAGACTGCACGACCCAGGAACTGGAACAACGCTTCGCCACCATCCGCAGAATCGGCGGGGACGACGTGTGGATCGCAGAGCCAAATGAGGTCGTGGAGTGGTTGTTGGAGCAGCGGGGGTAAGAACAAAACCTATTGGATGGCACGGCTTCTTCCGTGAAGCCATAAACTGAGGAGCTTTGCCACGAAAACCACCGGGGCCGCCACCGCCCCTAGCACGGCGCCAATCGTCGCCCCTTCGGACATGCAGAACAGAACGTAATCCGCGCCATTCCACTGAGGAGCATTTCCCGTGCTCGTCGTTCCAAAGGAAAGTACTGCCAACAACCCGGTGAATAGAATCAGACATGCGAACCAAGCTACGCCAGCAGCCTTCACGGATTTCCCCACGTATTGTCTCATCGCATCCATCCTCGTATCGCGCCGAGTTCGTCTCACCGCAGTCGCTCCGGGCGGTTGGCCCCCTTGAGGTAGTGTATCAATCCACAATGCCGAATTCCTCCGTCTCCTGAAAGCCCACGACATTGAATACGACGAACGATACATCTGGGATTGACGGTTGACCATTCTGCCGCCCTTCCAGGGCTTGGTGGAGCAGAATTCCCCCGACCCAGGGTTTCGCTCGTACCTCGCTCCATCACGCCTGTGGCGTGACTACAACCCTCCGCCCCTCCGGGGCTGCGCCAGAGATTTCCTCAGGAGCCGTACGATCTCATTTCCTTCATTTTGGTCTTTCGTATATGGAACATTGGACATTGTCTCGGATTTCGTGCTTAGGATTTCGGATTTGGTTGTGGCTATGCCGCGCTGGTCTCCACTCAAGTCGCCCCGTCCGGGGCTGTGACGAGAAGCGGCCGACTCAACATTCTGGTTCGATCCATCACGCAATTCGGAGCCGGCTCCGGTCTCCTGACCTCCTCCTCAAGACTAAATGCCAATGCAACATCTCGCGCCAAACTTATGGGGAGAAATTCGCCCATGCCGTACCAAATTATCATTCATCATTCCCCATTCAACATTACCCTTCCCCCGTCTCGACTCCAGAAGAAACCCGCAACTGGTAATCCGCAATCGGCAATGCGCGATCTGCAATCAGAAACACCCCCTTCTTTCGTCAAAAAGAGAACGACCACAACGCCTGTCCCGCAGCGCGCTCCATTTTCGCCCAGCTCCCGTGCAACCACCTGTCCAGTCCACGTTTAGAACGCGAACGACAGAGAATCCGCAGTCCGCAATCGTCAATCCGCAATTGGGACCCCCCCTCATATATTGGATTTTGTCTTCTGAAGAAATGCGCTACTTTGGAAGG
>JAHDWY010000544.1 GCA_023384315.1 Candidatus Hydrogenedentota bacterium
GCACCAACCCGCACCACGCAACCCGGGGTGTGCCTGCTCCCCGCATCACCTTCTCAACCCCTCCGCAGGCGCACCCGTATTGCGAACTCCGGCTCCGCACAGGTCCTCCCCTTTTTCACCCCGACGACTCCAGCCGGAAACGGAGTTTCCGCAAAGAAGGAGCATGGTCGTGACTGCATCGACGGATACAAAAGCTTGGCCGATGGAGGATTGGGTTCGGCTTGAGACCGGTATGCGCAGCCGGGCGATGCACGCCGCGTCGGACGACGTAGCGCAAGACGCCATCGCCCGGCAGGCGCGCCGGGTACTCAAGACGTACAGTACAAGCTTTTTTGCCGTGACGCGCTTCCTGCCACCACGCAAACGAACCCAAGTGGAAGCGGTCTACGCGGCGGTACGGTATCCGGACGAAATCGTAGATACCTTTCCCCTATCCAGCCGCGAGAAGATGGACATGCTCGCGACGTGGCGAGATGCCTACGCGGTGGGACTGGCTTCGCGCACCCTTCGTGACGCGCTGGAAGCGGGCGTCCCGTGCTTTCTCGCGTACTTTACGCGCGTCGTGCGAGAAGCCGGAATACCCGACGTCCACTACGACTCTTTTCTATCCGCGATGGAAATGGACGTGGAGCCCCGCCCATTCGAGACGCTCGACGACCTCATCGACAACTACATTTACGGCAGCGCCATCGTGGTTGGCTATTTCCTGACGCACATCTACGGGCCTGCCCGGCCACGGGACTACGACCGGGCCATCGAGTCGGCCCGGAATCTCGGCATCGCCCTGCAATTGACGAACTTCGTCCGCGACGTGGGCGAAGACCAGCGCCGGGGCCGTCAATACCTTCCGCTGGATTTTCTAGCCGAAGAGGGCATCAAGAAAGTGGACGCGCGCGATACGTACCAACAGACCGGCTTGCAGAACGTCGTGCGGAAAGTGGCCACGTTTGCGTCCACCCCATCCTTGGCCGCCCAACGGGATCTCGACGCTTTTTCGCCTGACTGCCGCACCGCGATTCAAGCTTGCATCGACGTGTATGGACAGCTCAACGAGCGAATCCGCGTTAGCCGGAACGGCTTAAGTCACCGCGAGAGCGTTCCAATGAGTCAGAAGTTCCGCGTCTTGCCTGCCAGCAAGTACTGGCGTCTTCCGCTCGCGTACATGGGGTGGTAGGACCCATGAACACGACATCGACCCGTGCGGGGAGCGCCACCCGTGTGGCTATCGTAGGCGCCGGACTGGGCGGCCTGAGCGCCGCGATACACCTTCGCACCGCCGAATTCGAGGTTGACGTATTTGAAGCCAACGACCGGGTTGGAGGCCGCGCCAATGTGATCGAAGCGGACGGTTTCCGGTTCGATACGGGTCCGTCGCTGCTGAATTATCCATGGGTCTTTCGCGAACTGTTCGAGGCGGCGGGGCGCAAGCTCGAAGACTACGTGACCTTGCTGCCGGTGGAGCCCTCGGTTAGCTTTCAGTGGCCGGACGGCACCCATTTCACCTTGTCGAGCAACCTGGAGAAGCTCCTCGCCGAGTGCGCCCGGTTGGAACCCGGGGCAAGCCCCCGCGTCCTCGCGTATTTGCGCGACGCCGCCGCCAAGTATGACATGGCCTTCGAATCGCTCGTCACGAGGAACGAAGACAGCCCGCTCAAGTGGGTCGGAGCGTTATCGCCGCGGCAGATGGCGAAACTCAGCGTGTGGCGCTCGCTCTACAGCGAACTGGGCCGATTCTTTAAGAGCCGCCACATCAAGGAAGCCTTGGGCTCCTACGGCATGTATCTCGGCGGATCGCCTCACGAATTGCCCGGGTTCTTCTCCATACTGCCTTACGGCGAATTGGCCTACGGACTCTGGCTGCCCAAAGGCGGCATCTACGGTTTGGTCAGCGGTATCGAACGGCTCGCCCGGGACATTGGAGTCCGAATTCATACCGGGCGGCGTGTGACCAAGATCCGTATGGAACACCTCTGCGTGGAGGGATTGGAATTCGCCGATGGCGATCGGATCGACGCGTCTATCGTTGTCTCGAATGTAGACGTACCCACGACGGACACCCAGTTGCTGGACGCAAACGGGCTGTCGGATCCGCTGCGTCGAAAGGCCACTCGGACGCGCATGACTTGCGGGGTGCTTACCTTCTACTGGGGCATTCGCGGCAAGGTCGAGAACATGCGCCATCACACGATCTACCTGCCCGACGATTATCGCGGCGCCTTCGACGATCTCATGCACAACCATCGCATCCCACGTGGATTGCCCTTTTATGTAAGCGTCCCCTCGGAAACCGATCCAGGCCTCGCGCCCGACGGTGACACCGCCATGTTCGTGCTGGTGCCGACGCCCTTGCTGAGCGAAATGCCGGACTGCGATTGGCGTGCTGAAGCGCAGGAAGTGAAGATGCGTGCATTGACGCGTATGGCGCAGCACGGCGTCTCGTTGGATCCGGGCCGTATCGCGTTTGAGGCAATTTACACGCCCGAAGATTGGCGCGACCGGTTCGGGCTCTACGACGGGTCGGCCTTCGGCGCTGCACACAACTTTTTCCAGGTGGGGCCATTTCGCGCAAAAAACTATCTCGAATCCGTGAAAGGGATGTACTATGTAGGGGCAAGCACGACTCCGGGTACCGGCATGCCCATGGTCGTCCTCGGCGGCCGCCGTACGGCGGAAAGGATTCAGGCCCATGCACATTGAACCCTACGGCACCGGCAGCACGGCCTATCTCGCGATCCACGGATGGGCTGGTAGTCACCGGACCTTTCGTCATCTCGCGCCTCATCTCCCCGCCGACGCCGCCTTGTATAGCGTTGACTTGCCCGGCTACGGGTTGTCACTGAGGCCGGTGGCGTGGACCCTGGATTCCGTTGCCGACGCGTTGGTGGACACGATCAACCTGGTTTCCAACGCGCCGATTACTCTGATCGGGTATTGCGGTGGCGGAAACCTCGCCATGATGGCGGCGCGACGGGCGCCGGAACGCGTGGCGCGGCTCGTGCTGATCGACCCCTTCGCATACATGCCGCTGTACTTCAAGGTCTTCACGTGGGGCGAGTTCGGACGCCGCGCGTACTACAGCACCTTCGCGAATCCCCTCGGCCGGTACTTCACGAACGCGGCGCTGCGCGGAAAACGAACGGCAAACTCCAACCTCACACAGTCCTTTGAATCGGTGGACCATGAATTCGTGCTGGATGTCCTGCGGGCGTTCCGGGCCGTGCCCCATTGGGACAGCTTTTCGGATCTCACCCTTCCCGTCGATCTCGCGCATGGCGACCGATCCTTTGCGGCAATCAAGAAGTCCGTCGCAATCTGGAAAGCGGTATGGCCTCACGCGCAAGTTCACCCTCTGGCTGGCGCGGGACACAATCCGCTCATCGAGGCAGCCGAGCAGGTTGCCGCCATTGCCTTTGGAATACCGGCAACTCATGGGAGCAAGACGTTGGCCGATACGCCGCGCGACACCGTCGCCCGGCGCGCGCTTTCACTCTAATCCGATCTACGGAGAGAGACCATCGTGCTGATAGCCGGATACATCCTCTGCGTCATCACCTTAGGCGTGCTGCTGCTGGTCGCGTGGAATGTCATCGCATGGCCTTCGCCAGGCTCCCCGTCCACGAATGCGGCGCCCCGCGTGTCTGTCCTCATTCCCGCGCGCAACGAGGCCGCCTCGCTTGGCGCGTGCCTGGACTCGGTCCTGGGTCAGGGTACGCCGGTCGCCGAGGTGCTCGTGTACGACGATCACTCGACCGACGATACCGCCGCTATTGTTACCCGGTATCAGGCG
>JAHDWY010000545.1 GCA_023384315.1 Candidatus Hydrogenedentota bacterium
CCCGGATCTTCATTCGAAGGCTCTGGCGATTCGGAACCGTTTGATGAATTCTCGTCTTTCCAATCCTTGATTGAGATGGGGTTGGCCGCCTGGGCTCCTGAGACACCGGGCAGTAGCGCCCCCACGGCGAGTACAGCGAGTAGCGCCCAACAGATCCGGCGCGAGCGATGCATAGTCTCCTCCCAACAAGTAGTATCAAGGGTCTTCCGGTCAGCGCGAGGCGGGCGACTGGCATGTAAGGTGGTTTCGGGTATGGATTTCCTGCACCCTACTCCATCCCGTTCCCGCCAATTCAAGGCAAGTGTACGTCAATGCCTGCATCGATTCAACAGACGAAAGTAGAGGGACACCCCCACAAAGGGCAGGCCTCAACTCACACTTCACCTCAACATATTGGACAGCAATCAGGCGTGGGTGGTTTCACAAATCCGGTGCTCGGCTATGCGAAGGGGCTGCGGTGGGTGATGGTCTGTTCCCGGCCGGGGCCGACGCTGACGATGTTGATGGGAACATCGATGAGTTTCTCGATGCGCTCGAAGTAGCGCCGTGCGTTCCCGGGCAAGGAGTCCCAGCTCCGGCATCCGGAGATGTCCTGCTTCCACCCCGGCATTTCTTCGTACACGGGTTTTACGCGCGCCACGTCCTCCACCTGAGTGGGAAACTCACTGATTCGTTTGCCGTCGAGGTCGTAGGCGGTGCAAATGCGGATGATATCCAGGACATCCAGAACGTCCGGCTTGGTAAGGACTATCCCCGTCGTTCCGTTCAACTTGGCCGCGCGCCGCAGTTGCACGCAATCCAGCCAGCCACACCGGCGGGGACGGCCGGTCGTGGCGCCGAACTCGTGGCCTTGTTTGCGAAGCGTTTCGCCGGTTTCGTCCATCAACTCGGTCGGGAACGGTCCTTCGCCTACGCGGGTCGAATAAGCCTTCACGATGCCGATAACGCCCTGCACTTCCCGGGGTCCGACGCCGGAACCGGAGCACACGCCGCCCGCGAGGGTAGTGGAACTCGTGACGAAGGGGAAGGTCCCGTGATCGAGGTCGAGCATGGTGCCTTGAGCGCCTTCGAAGACCACGCGCTTGCCGGTGGCCAGCGCTTCGTGCACCATGGCCACCGTGTCGGCCGCCAGTGGACGCAACCGGTCGGCGAATCCCTGGTAGCTGTCGAAAACCGCGTCGGCATCCAGCGGCTTTTCGTCAAAGACTTTCGTCAGCAATACGTTTTTGTATTCGAGAATCTCGGCGAGCTTTGACCGGAACAGGTCGGGTGTTACGAAATCGGCAAAACGAATCGCGGCGCGGTCCGCTTTGTCCGCGTATGCGGGGCCGATGCCGCGGCCGGTCGTGCCGATCTTGCGGCTACCACGGAATTTCTCCTGCGCGCCGTCGAGCACTTTGTGGTACGGCATGATGATGTGCGCGCCGCTCGAGATGAACAGGCGGTCGTGGTAGGCGCACTGCGAGGCATCGAGGCTGTCCAGCTCTTTGCACAAGACCTCGGGATCGAGGACCGTGCCATTTCCGATGATGCACACGGTCCCGTCGTGCAAAATACCGCTGGGAATCAGGTGCAGAACCGTCTGTTTACCGTCCACGACGACGGTGTGCCCGGCGTTGTTGCCTCCCTGGTGGCGCACCACCATATCGGCTTCTGCCGTCAGATAATCGACGATCTTTCCTTTGCCTTCGTCGCCCCACTGCATTCCGACGATCACGTACCCAGGCATTACTTACTCTCCCCAACGCGGCACCAATGGGACTGTCTGTTGGCCGCCAAAGCCATCAACCCCACGCCATACTCAAATCCATGCGCAACGAAAGGAAGCCGCTACCAACTCCCTATTCTTAATTCTTAATTCTTAATTCTTAATTCTTAATTCTTAATTCCTACTCGCCCCCTCACGCCTTGGGCGGATTCTTCAGATCGATTCCGGCCTGGCGCAACTGGGCCTCTTGAATCTGCTGCGCGCGCACGGCGTAAACCTGCTGGAGTTCTGCCAAGGTCTGCGTCAGGATGCCCTGTTCTTGCGGCGTGAGGTTGCCCTTGGTCTTCTCCCGAAGCATGACGAGGGTGTCGACGCAATACCGCGCTTCTTCCAGGTTCACCATGACCTGCTTGGTGTCGGGCGGCGCGATCAATCCGAGGGCAAAGGCGCATTGCGCGGCGAGGCTCTGGATCAGGGCACCGAAGGTGGATGGCGCCTCATCGTCCCCCGCTTCGGAATCCTCGGCGGCTTCAGTAGGCTCTTCGGGTTGCTTGACCTGGGCCTGTTCCTTCTCACGCAGAACCTGGGCCTTCCAGTCTTCGTCAATGATGATCTTGGGCTGTTCGTCTGCCATCGTCACGATCTCCTATACCGCAGCCGCGATTTGGCCGCGCAACGCCGCCAAAAATAGAAAGCGGCTCCCGGGTCCGGAATGCTCCCCGGACCCGGGGCGCGTTGCAGATATCGAACTGTTGCGGCCACGGTAGCTGAATCCAGTTTCCGGTGTCCCGGAAACGGATCGCGTTACTTGTTCTTGTGGCGATTCGCGCGGCGCTTCTTTTTGCGCTTGTGCTTCGCGATCTTCGCGCGCCGCACCTTTCTTCCACCAGCCATGCACCGGCCTCCTTACTGGTTAACGGTTCGTCAATTCACCAACCAATGCCCATCGGGCATGGAGTAGTCCCAAAGTTCGCTCTCGTCGAAGTAGATTTCAATCTCGCGCTTCGCCGTCTCCACGGAGTCGGACGCGTGCACGAGATTATTCTGCACGGTCATGCCGAAGTCGCCGCGAATCGTGCCCAAGTCGGCTTCCTGGCTGTTCGTCGCGCCGTTCAGCTTTCGGCCCACGGCCACCGCGTTCTGGCCCTCCCACACCATCTGCACGGTCGGGCCAGACATGATGAATTCGAGCAGGCTTTCGTAAAACCCTTTGCCTGCGTGCTCTGCGTAATGTTTCTCCGCGAGGTCGCGCGACACGATCTGAAGCTTCATGCCGACCAGCTTCAGCCCTTTCGCTTCGTACCGGCGAATGATCTCGCCGCACAAGCGCCGCCCGAACGCGTCGGGCTTTATCATCACAAAGGTCCGTTCAACCACGGGTCGATCCTTCTTACCGGTCAAAACGCGTAACTAACTGACGGGCAGGCTCTTCTCTTGTGCGCGAATGGCTGTCCAACAGCACACTTCGCGCGATTCCCACATTCGGCGCGGGACCGGAGAAGTGGTCGGAAACGTGTTGCGGCGCGGCGGAAATAACGAGGCTGCCTAACCCAAACCGAAAGAGCATAGCAAATGATTCGCCCGAAATGCAAAGCAGTTGCGTCGATTGTGGTGCGCGGCGAACGGTCAGGACTCGCGCTACCTATTGCGGCTCAGGGAGTTCTGGTATAAGATGCCTCAGGGGTAATCGTGGGAAATCGCCGGAAAACCGGCCATGTCAAACCTGCACGGAGGGATTACACGTGTCGCCAAGCTCCGACAAGCAGTGGTACTACGCGCAGTCTCGTCAACGATTCGGGCCTGTCACCGCCCAGGTCCTGGCTCAGATGTACGCACAGGGAGAACTCCAAGACCGCGACCTCGTCTGGGCGCCTCACATGCAGAACTGGCAGAAAGCCGGGCTGGTCAAAGACGAATTCATGAACGCGCCGCCGCCTCCTCCACCTCCATCTGCCGCTCCGTCGCGCTACGCGAGTCCAGTGGATCCGCTGCCCATGGCGCAACCGGTCGCGACGGGGCGAGTCGCGGTGGACGATTCGTTTGAGAATGGGGGGTTCTTCGCGCGCGCCGCGGCGTTC
>JAHDWY010000546.1 GCA_023384315.1 Candidatus Hydrogenedentota bacterium
CCGGGGCAGATTTGGCCGAAAGATGGTGTAGTTCCTCCGAAGGATAAAGGCATAGTCGTCGTCCGGACGGAACCGTTACCTCTCACCTACACGGCGTTGCAGGTGCGCTACGAGGATGAGGGCGGTGAAGAAAATCACCTTTGGACGCATCTCCGCATTAAGAGCGAAGTATTCGATATCTCCGGCGGATGGTGCGGCGGCACCGCGGCGGACGGCAAGCACTTGTTCCTCCACGAACCGTACTTGAAGCAGCTCAAGCGGCTGTACGTTAACGCGGCACACGTCGGCGAGATCGATGGGTTTCATGACAACATCGGAACCGGCGGGTTATACGACCAATATCCAATTAAGCAATTCGGTAACCCGAGCCGTGAGAAGTATGATTCCGTAGAGATGGTTCGCCACGTACACGGGTATGAATTGTTGGGCGAACCGCAGTTGCCGTTTGCGGACGGCGGCCATCTGCCCCAGGAAGTCTTCAGGACATTTCACAAGCTCTTCGATTCGCACATTCCCACGACCATCACGCTGAGCGATGAAGGCACTTTTCCCTATTATGCGGGCCTGTCGGACTTCCCCCACTACGATGCGTACCGCGTTTGTGCCCCGGCTGCCGATGTCTGGACACGGTACGATCGCTGGGGAGGGGAACGTATCGGCTGGGCTGCGCCGCTTGAAGGCATTGGTGAAATGTGCCGCGTGCTGCGCGAGATGAGCCGGCCCAAACCCGCCGCCATCTGGTCGCAAGGTCCACACGAAGGCTGGTATGAAATGGACGGCCGCACCCGGACTTCGCCGACGCCAGACGAACTCCGCGTGCAGGCCTACCATGCGCTGAGCAGCCGTATCACGTCGCTCTACTGGTTCAACCTTTCCTTGAAGAGCCAGCTCATGTATCGCGATACGCTAAACGAAATCACCCGCATCGGACGCGAGATTCGGATGCTGGAAGAGTTCTACCTCCGGGGAGACGCGTACCGGTACGAGCAAGTTCGTACCACAGACGGCGAACTGGATTGGGATCTTGCGTCCCTCGTCGCGCCGGACGGCGCGTTACTCTTCGCGTTGGACCTCGCCTACACGCCCGATCCTGAAACAAAGACCTTTGTGTTCGGGCCACCGCGGGATGCAACGTTCGTGTTTGAACTGCCCAGTTACCTGAGCGGCGCGATTGATGTCTTTCGCATCGACGCGGACGGGACTGCGGACGTGCGATTCGAGCGAACGGAAGGGGGCGTCGCGATTGCGGACTCGCTGTCGAAGGCCGGTATCTACGTGGCCACGCCCGATAGCGGGTTGCGGGCACGACTCGAGGCCCGCCGCAAAGAACTTGTTGCATACGAAGAGGCGCTCGGTTTCGACCCCGCGAACAACGACGCCGATTTCGAGACTTTGGCCAACCTTATTCGACGATGACTCCAGCCCGGCGCGCGCACACATACTTCGGTCCTTCCGGTTTGCTACACTGTTGCTCTTGAACCATGAGGAAGAACCCCGGGTTCCGAACGAATGCGCGGGGGAGGCCATGAGGAGATTCGTATCGTGGGTACGTTTGAGAGCAGCCGTCGCAGTTTTCTGAAGAATGTCGCGTTGGGAGCCGGGAGCGCCATGATCGGTTCGCATTTGCTCCCTTCCGAAGCGGCAGAACCTCCGGTACGCAATGGCAAGCCTTACATGAAACTCAGCCTGGCCGGGTATTCCTTCAACAACGTGCTGCCTCGTCGTCCGAATGAGGCAGAGCTGGCTGAAGCGAAGATGACCCTCGACGATTTCATTCGATTCTGTGCGGACCTCGACCTGGATGGATGCGAGCCCACCAGCTACTACTTCCCGGCAAACGTGACGCCGGAGTATTTGATGCACTTAAAGGAACTGTCGTTTCGTCTTGGTCTCGATATCTCCGGAACGGCCATCGGCAACGATTTCTGCGTTCCAGCCGGCCCCGAGCGCGAACAGCAGTTGGCCGACACGCGCGAGTGGATCGATCATGCCGCCCGGCTCGGCGCGCCGGTCATTCGCATCTTCGCCGGGAAGGTGCCGGAGGGCCTATCGGAAGAGGAGGCCCTCGCGAACTGCATCGAAGGGATTAACGTATCCCTGGACCATGCCGCGCAGCGCGGGGTCTTTCTCGCGCTGGAGAATCACGGCGGGATCACGGCGACCGCGGACCAGCTCCTTCGTATCGTCGAGGGCGTCCAGTCTTCGCCCTGGTTCGGCGTCAACTTTGACAGCGGGAACTTCCGCACCGCCGATCCCTACGCGGAACTCGAACGGATCGCGCCTTACGCGGTTAACGCCCAGGTCAAAGTCTCCATCCACCCCGACGGGCAAAAGCAGCCCGCCGATTTCGGGCGCATCGTCGAGATTCTTCGTGGCGCGAATTATCGCGGATATCTCGTGCTCGAATACGAGGAGGCCGAGGATCCCTTTACCGAAATCCCCAAACACATCGATACGCTGCGCTCGCTGTTGGCCTAGGCTCGGCGATCAACGCTGCCACGGCGCTTTCTTGGTGGATGTCGTGACCAAACCGAAGTCCGCGAAGGTATCGCGCAGCGTTTCCCACGGCCCCGTATCGCCGAGTACGTAGTAGGAGAAGTAGGTAGTCGTGCCATGGTCCAGCTCGATCCAGGGCTGGAGTTCCGTGTAGTAATAAGGCGTCGGCGTGTTGTCGGGATGGTTGTTCCATAGGTGCAAATAGATCGCGTTGTCCACGGGGTAACCAATGACGAGGGCGATATTCTCTTCCGTATCGTACCCGGCGGTCCAGCCTTCTCTCGGGAATGTGGCGCGCCCGTAGTACCGCTCCAGCTCCGGCCGTGTTTCCACCAGTTCGTCTTCGGGGAAGTAGTAGCGGTCTTCCGGTCCGGTGGACTTGCCCAACTCGAACAGCGGATTGATGCCGATGACGTTGAGCGAAGGTGTCATGTTGGAGAAGGCGTAGCGCGCTTCCAAGACCGGCCCCCCGCCGTAGAGCGTGTAGATCTTCGAAATCTCGCTCCCGTGAATGTTGGCCCAGACCCGCACGCGCGCCTTGTCCCCCTCCGCCTGGAGAATCTCATAGCGGAACTCCGTGTGCCCGCCGATGTAGGGATAGCCTATGAATTCCTCCAGCCCGCCGAAGGGATAGAACTGGCGCACGCCGCCCACTTTGCCGTGCATGGGCGGCGTCTCGGGCCACAGTTTGAAGAATACATTCTCGCCGCTGCCCTTCAGCGTATACTCGATGACGCGGCCGCCCGTTCGGAGCACGGCGACTCGGACGTGGTCGTTCTCCATAATGATTTCATCAATACCGTCGCCGTTAAGATCTTCCAAATGCGTGCTTGCCGTGCCCTCCGGCGGCCGTATCGCAATCAGCCCTGTCGCGGTTACGCCCAACGCCGAAACTTCCACACGATAATCGCCGGTGTCAAGATCCAGCGGGAAGGTGTCGCGGCTTTCGTTCCACGGTTCGCACGGGAGAGCTTGTTCGATTTCTAGAAGGCGTTCCGAACCATCTCGCTGAAACACGACAAGCCGCACCGGCACGGAGGCCGCGGTTCCCGGATTCCAACTGGAGACCGGAAAAGCAATGGGGCCGGGCGTGTCGAAGAGCAGGGGATGGGCGTTGACGACGGGCGGGACGGTAATATGCGCCAAAGCCCGCGTTTGCCCTGCGTCCGATTCGGCTATGACCTGGATGAGACTGTTTCTATCGCTCGACTCGGGGAGCAGGCTGATGGGCACGGACAACTCGCGGCGCTCTTTTGTTTTCAATGCGAACGGAGCAGACCAGTC
>JAHDWY010000547.1 GCA_023384315.1 Candidatus Hydrogenedentota bacterium
CTATCAGGGAACATCCCCCTTCAAAGGGGGAATGGCCGCAACGCTTTGCGTTGCGCAGGTACGACCGATGGCGTTGTATGGGCAAACGGTACGGGGACTCCTATGAGCCTTCATTCGGGCAACTCCCCCTTCGAAGGGGGATCAAGGGGGATGTTCTTTCGCATAATGGCGGTTGTTCCGGTCCGCGGCATGCTGCTGTCGGGAAAAGATACGACATAGGAGACTCAAACTAAAATGCCGTCCTTTGACATCGTCAACAAAGTCGATCTCCAGGAAGTCGATAACGCCGTCAACATCACCAAGAAAGTGGTCGACACCCGCTACGACTTTCGCGGTTCCGACACGGAGATCACGCTCGACAAGAAAGGCATGCGCATCGCCATCACTACCGAGGACACGATGAAGTTGCAGGCCATCGAAGATACCCTGGCCGGCAACCTTGTCAAACGCAAGGTCAGCCCCAAGGTCCTCGACTACGGCGAGGTGGAGCCGACCTCCAAGGGCCACGTGAAGCGCGAAGCGAAGATCGTCGAAGGCATCGAAACCGATCTCGCGCGCAAGATCGTCAAGATGATCAAGGACCAGAAACTCAAGGTCCAGGCCCAGATCCAGGATCAACAAGTCCGCGTTACCGGGAATAAGATTGACGACCTGCAGAAAGTCATCCAGATGCTCAAGGAACAGGAACTGAATGTCCCCCTGCAGTACGTAAACATGAAAAGCTGACCGCACAACGCATGCATCTGGCGCGAAGAACATCCCCCTTGATCCCCCTTCGAAGGGGGAGTTTTGCTCATCCATGTGCGACGGCGCGTACCAAGAGTCCCTCACCTTTCAAAAGTCTTGGTAGATCCGCAACACAACGCTTTGCGTTGTGTTGTGAGCCACCGAGACTGTCACGATTAGACGCACCCCCCGCCTTTCAACGTTGCACGCGGATGGACGCAATTCCCCCTTTGAAGGGGGACGGCGCGAAGCGCCAGGGGGATGTTTCTTCGGCATCTCCAAGGGCACTTGAACCATGACCGCGCGCTACGCCGATCTCCATCTCCACACCCACTACTCCGACGGGTCGGACTCACCCGCTCGCGTCGTGGAACGTGCAGTCGCCGCAGGACTCTCCGCCATCGCCATCACCGATCACGACACCCTCGCCGGTGTGGAAGAAGGCGAAGCCAAGGCCCGCGCCGCGGGTCTTGGGTTCCTGCGCGGCGTCGAGATTAGCGCCTCCCACGGCAAACACGAAGTCCACATTCTTGGTTTCGGCGTCCGGATGGACGACGCGGCACTGAACGATGCGTTGCAGCGTCTCTGCGAGAGCCGCAACGAACGCGCCGCGAAAATTGTTGAAAGATTGAATGGCTTCGGCATTCCCATCACCTTGGACGCAGTGACCGCCCACGCCGGTCCCAACGCGGCCGTGGGCCGCATGCACATTGCCCGCGAACTTCACGCGACGGGGCACGCGAAGTCCGTGCAGGACGCCTTCAACCGCTACATCGGTTCCGGCAAACGCGCGCACGTGCCGAAGGCGCGCCTCTCCTGCGAACACGCCATCGAACTCATCCACGGCGCCGGCGGCCTCGCCTTCCTCGCGCACCCCGGCATCGGCACCACCCACACCATCTTGCCCAGTCTGCTCACGTTCCCCTTCGACGGCATCGAGGTCTACCACTCCAAGCACAGCCCCGGCAAATCCGACGCGTTCCTCCAACTCGCCAGAGAACGCAACCTCATCGTCACCGGCGGCTCGGACTGCCACGGCGAAATCAAAGGCCAAGCGGAAATGGGTAAGGTGAAGCTGCCCTGGGAGTGGTATAGTCGAATCGCGGAAGCGATAGCGCGTGGTGCTGGGTAGACCCTTATCCATTGTCGCTTAGGAAACGACGCAGCGTCCCATAGGTCCTATCAGTCCTATACGTCCTATTCTTCCGGGATGCACGGGATCATGTCATGGTGGATCTGGAGCAAGCGAACGAACCATAGAGGCTGGTGGCTCACCTCTGTCGACGTTTCCGGATTTCTGTCTATCGGATTAATCCTGCTGGCCCTTTTCCTGACCATGGTCGTCGTGCCATTGATGGTGCGCTAAAGGGGGTGCCCATGTCGTGGTGGATCTGGCAAAGGCGTCCCGATCGCAAGGGTTGGTCGCTCTTCTCAATAGATATCAGCGCCGTCCTCGTTCTGGGACTGCTACTCCTGCTGATGATCTTCATCATGATGGAACTGCCCGACGCATTGTCGCGCGCCAAGTTGCTCGAATGAAAAACAGGGACTGCAAAACAGGGACTATCCCTGTCTTTCTGTCCCCATCTTTCTTCTCTACGCCAGCCACGGCCGCGGGCGGTTCTGTGTTGCGGCTAACGCGTCCAGCGCGATGTTTACGTCCTCCACGATCTGCCAGTCGAACATGCCCACGCAGATGAAGTCCGCGCCGTTTTCGAAGGCATAGCGAAATCCTTCGTTCGGATGAATCGCGCCGCCCGCGAGCACTTTGAATCCCACCCACGGCTTGTTGACCGTCGCCATAAACTCGTTTGTCTTCTCCGGGAAAAGGTCCCACATGTTGTCGTGGTAGCCGTCGTGGTCGGCTTCGTAGGGCGCGACAATCGAAAACTCCTTCCGCTGCTCGCGCGGGATGGCCGACCAGTAACGGTCATGATGGCAGGTCTTCACGTAGTAGTCGGGGTTCAACCCCGCCTCTTCGCAGGTCATGGGCACTACAATGGAGTGCGCGCCGATTCCGGCGACGTACCCCTGGCTCTTGATGTACTCGACGGCTTCCGCGACCACGTCGAGATACTGGTCGCGAATCAAACTGTCGCAACGTCCGCCCTGCACATACATCGTGGTCACACCGTTGTCGATGGCCCGGTCGAGGTCCGTCCGCACGTCGCCCACCTGCGGGAAGCACTGGCACATGGTCTGCATCCTGCCGCCCATCGCCTCTTTGTATTTGTGGAACAGCGGAAACTGATCGTTCACGATGTTGAACATGTTGATGCCGGCCCGTTCTGCCGTGCAAAGGGTCTCGAACACCTTCATTTCCGTGTTGTAGGCGCGGAACAATTTCGACACGTATATGAGATCGCGCGAGTGCGACCAGCCGCCGATGAGGTTGTTGCCAAGGATCACGCGGCTCATTTCCAGATCGCCGATGCGGCCCTTGGGCAGCGTGCCCTTCAGATCCGCGAGCGTCGGATTCTCAAAGGTGATCGTCGCGCCGGTCATGGCGTCGATGCTGGTCGCTTTGCTGCGGTTCGCGAAGGCGTATCCGAACGCACCGACGACGGGCAGCGTGGCCACGCTCGCGAGCAGTTCGCGCCGGGCCGTCAAGGGCTGCGGACGCTCCGTATCCTCCAACTCCCCGATCACCTCGCGCCGGTTGCGGAGATAATGGACGAACCGGTCCAGGCCCATGTATTTCCCCGTGGGGAAGGCGGTCAACGCGACGAGTGCGATCATCTCGACGAGGGTCTTGTTGATGATGAGGTAACTGCCTTCGACGGGCATGCCAACCTGGGACGCGATAAACGGCGGATGGGCGATGTAATACAACGCCAGCATCAGCGCACCGGACGCGGCGGCGATCCGCGAGAAGCACCCCAGCATGAGGCCTGCGCCGATGAGGATGAGACCGCATTCGTTCATCACGTCGACAACGCGCAAGGCGGACGGCGTGGACGCGATCCAATGAAAGGCATCGGCCAACACCCACCGGGAACTGGAGAGATAGCTGGCGGAGGTCCAGTCCGGCTGCATGACCTTGA
>JAHDWY010000548.1 GCA_023384315.1 Candidatus Hydrogenedentota bacterium
GAAGTACCCACGTCCCTGGCAGCGCTCGCACCCGAGCCCGCGAAACGCCGTCTTGCCCCGGGCCTGATCTTCGGTCAGTCCCAGTTCCAGCAAGCTCTCGAGTTCCGGCTCGTACTCTTCCTTGCAATGCTTGCAGATATTACGAACCAGCCGCTGCGCCAGGATGGCGATTGTGGACGAACTAACGAGGAATGGCTCAATACCCATGTTAACCAGACGCGTGATGGCGCCGGCACTGTCGTTAGTGTGGAGCGTGGAAAACACCAGGTGACCGGTCAAGGACGCCTGGATAGCCATGTCCGCCGTTTCGAGGTCTCGAATCTCACCGACGAGAATGACGTCCGGATCCTGGCGCAGGATACTGCGCAAACCCGCGGCGAAGGTCAACCCGATCTTGGGGCGCACCTGGATCTGGCCAATGCCCGGCATCTGGTACTCAATGGGGTCTTCGACGGTGATGATGTTCAACTCGGGCGAACTGACCCGTTGCAGGCCGGCATACAGGGTGGTCGATTTTCCCGACCCCGTCGGCCCGGTCACCAGGATGATGCCATGCGAACTGGTGATGAGCTTGTTGAACAACTTGAAGTCGTGTTGGTCCATGCCCAGCTCTTCGAGACCGAAGAGGAAGTTGCCCTTCTCGAGGATACGCATGACGACGCGTTCGCCATAGGCAATGGGAATGATGGACACGCGGATATCGATCTCTTTACCGCTGAGGCGAATCTTGATACGGCCGTCCTGGGGTAGGCGGTGCTCTGCGATGTTAAGGTTCGCCATGATCTTCACACGGGAGATGATGGCCGCCTGCTGCGACTTGGGTACCGACAATTTTTCGTAGAGCACGCCGTCGATGCGGTACCGGACACGCACCTCCCGCTCGAAAGGTTCGACGTGAATATCCGATGCCCGTTCTTTCACTGCGCCGGAGATGAGCAGGTTAATGAGTTTGATGATGGGCGCTTCGTTCGCAAGATCGAGCAGATCGCGTTCGGAATCGAGCCCGTCCAGAGAAGGGATATCGGCATCGTCGTCGCCGGACAACACGATGTTGTCGATCATATCGCGTGCGTTCTCGCCCTGCTGATCGAAGTAGTTGTCGATGACCTGCTGGATCTCCACTTCCCGGCACAGCACCGGAAGCACGGGGCCTCCGAGCAACAAGCGGAGATCATCCAGCGGGAGCAGGTTGACGGGATCGTTAATGGCGACGTAAAAGGCGGAACCGTTCTGGCGGAATGGCACCATGCGATATTCGCGAATGAAGTTGATCGGCACCTTCGTGGTGAGGGACGAATCCAGCGATTCGTGAATGTTCTTCTCGTAGGGGATGGAGAATTGGTCGCTTAACGCTTCGAGAACGTGCTCCTCCTCCACGTACCCGACGTCCATGAGGATCTCACCAATACGTTTGGGACGGATGCGCTGCAACTCGAGCCCTTCGTCCACCTGCTCCTGATGGGCGTGGCCGTGGGCGACGAGTATTTCGCCAAGCAATGTCGGTCGTTCAGTAGACACGGTTATCTCGATACATCTCCGCGCTGGAAACCTTGTTCAGACCGCACTTCTTCGAGCGCGGATTCGGTGGGCCGGTAGTCCTGCCGCATCTGGCGCTTGCCGGTCACTTTCTTGATAAAGCCCTTCTCAAACAGGATATCCGCATTCGCTTTGGTGGCGTAGTCAATTTCCGCCTCGGTCTTGCGGTCATAGTCGATCCCCTCTTTCATAATATGGGGCGTAATGAGAACGACGAGGTTTCGCTTCCCGCGCTGGTCATCCTTTCGGCGGAACAGCCAGCCCAAGCCCGGGATGTCGCCCAAAACCGGCGTCTGCCGCTTCGAACGGTCGGTGCTTTCGCTGATAAGCCCGCCCAGCACACCGGTCGATCCGTCCCGAACCACTACTTTGTTCGTGATCTCCGACTTGGAGAACGTCGGGCCAACTAAATTGGGGTCAAGTCCGATGGTGCTTTGAATCGGGCGTTCGACCGAGACCTCCAGTTCCAGGAACACGTAATCGCCCTCACTTATTTGCGGCGTAACCGTCAATTGGATACCCACGTCGCGGCGCTGGGTCTGATTGAACAGGCTGCTCGTGGTAACGCCGGAACCGGAATCCAGCGGACGCTGCGACCCTGTGATCACCGGAACCTCTTGACCGTCGAGAATGTGGGCTTCTTCGTTGTCCACGGTGGTGAGGCTGGGTCGCGAGAGCACATCCAGCGCGGTCAACGATTCGAGCGCGGTAAGCAGAAGTGGAATGTTTGGAATTTCCTGGGTAACAAAACCGCCGGCGCCGTCTGGAAGCGTAATCTCCGTCGTCCCGTCGATAATTCCGACGTTCAAGATGTCTTCCGCGTTTTCCAGCGCGCCGAGAGGCCCCTGCGTCAACACGTTGGCTAAATTCACCACGTTGTTCAAGGCAAAGTAGTCGTTTGCCGTCAGCCCGGCGGACTCGACCGCGAGACGGTAGCGATCGTTGATGGAGACTTCGAGGATTTGCGCTTCCACATGGACTTGCCGCGCGGGTACGTCGAGCTGTGCAATGACGTTGTCGAGCACCTTGAAGTCTTGGGGCGACGCGACGATGAGCAGCGCGTTCGTTTGATCGTAGCGGGTAATGGTGACTTGCTTCTCGAAGGGCTGCACTTCGCCGGTTCCGGCTGCGACGGGTGCCCCTTGCTGTCCGCCGCCCCCGCCGCCGGTTCCGGTTTGACGAGGCGACACGCCGCCGATCATGGCGTTCAGTGCAGTCTCCATCGCTTCCGCGTCGGCGTGGAGCAATTCGCGCACGTGGAAATTGTTGGTATCGGGGGTCGTGGGCGTATCGAGCCGTTCCACCAAGTCGCGAACTTGCTCCATGAGCGGTTGCGACGCAACCACGATGAGCGCGTTAAGCCTTTCGTCGGGCACCATGCGAAGCGAAAACTCGGCGCCGATGATCGTAGATTCGGTCTGGAGCGCCGTTTGTCGCTGGGCGCGCAACGTGGCCGGCGTACGAACCTGGGGCGCCGAAGGAACCGCCCCGGCCTGGGCCTCGCCCTCGCCACCGAGCAGCACTTGCTCGATCTGCTCCGCAATGACTTCGGCACGGGTGAACTTCAACCAGAAAAACTCGACGGCCTCGTCGTAACCGGGCAGGTCCACGGTCTCAAGCAACTTGAGCATATTCCGAAGGCCGACAGCCGTATCGTAGAGGATTAAGGTGCGCGTTTTGGCGTACACGTTCACCTGGGCCTGGTTCGACCCCACCGTCTTCAGCAGATTCGACAGTTCAACCGGATCCCCGTATTTCACCTGAACGATGTGATACGCGTAGCTATCGTATCCTTCGGGCTCGGTTTCGCCATCGACGACAATCGGGGCATAGGCGAGATCTTCGCCGATCGGGCGAATCTTAATGAGATTCCCATCCAGCGTCTCAACCATCTTCATGCCGCGAGACGCGAGTATGGATTCGAGGACGTAGTAGGCCATGTCCGCGGGGATCTCGTCGTGGCTGATGACAGTCACCTTCTGCGCCGCGACCTGCTGGTCGATGTCGAAGGTCTTGCCAATCATGGGCGCGAGCATCTGAATGACGACGCCCAGGTCCTGGTTGTCCACGTCCAATCGTATCGGTTTGTCCGTAGGCTCTCCGGACTTGATGCGGTACTCGTTCTCGGGAAGTTCGGGAGACTCCTGCGGCGTTCCGATCTGCCGGACGTCCTCAGTGGTTGCCCCGGGCGCCTGCGGGCCGGCAGGCGCCCGCGACGTTGCCA
>JAHDWY010000549.1 GCA_023384315.1 Candidatus Hydrogenedentota bacterium
TTTGGGGTTTGCGAGCAAGACCTTCCCCGAACCATCGAGTTTATGCCTGCCCGTGGCTTTTCAGTTTCACGACGTTTATCCGCATGTGCTGGAGTTCGTAGTCCGCGCCATCGTGTGGCACCAAGACCGTCATCCCCGCGCAGGCGGGGACCCATCAACGTGTTTGCAGGCTGCTCCCGCAACGAACCAAACTCGTGAGTATCTACCATTTTCCACCCACCCGTGCTACACTGAACCTAGTCCTGGTCGGGGGAACAGGTGCAGTGGAAACCCGAAAACTACATGTGATTTACATCCTTCCGTCGCGGTACGACGATGACGGATACGTGCGCCGTTACTGGCGCGGTGTCCTGCCGTCCAACACCCTTGCCTGCCTGAAGAGTCTCACGCTTGACCTCTCGCGTACTGGCGCATTGGGTTCCGGCGTGGACGTCTCGGTCGATATCTACGATGAAACCGTGCAGCGCCTTCCGATCGGGCGCATCCTCCGCGAACACCGTCGCGGCGAGTCGCGAGTACTCGTCGGATTGGCCGGCGTGCAGAGCAATCAGTTCCCGCGCGCGCGGGACCTCGCCCTGCAACTGCGCATCGAGGGCATCCCCGTCATGATCGGGGGCTTTCACGTCAGCGGCATTCTCTCCATGTTCGACGCGCCGTCGCCGGAGCTGCAGGAAGTCATGGATCGCGGCGTCACGCTGGTGCGGGGCGAAGCAGAAGCGCCCGGGGCTTTGCTAGGGATATTGCGCGACGCGCTCGCGGGCGAATTGAAACCGCTGTACAGCATCACGCCGCCGCCGGACATTCGCGACGCGGCCGTGCCGCAGCCGGATAACGAGTACCTGCGGCGTTTCGTCTTCAAGAACATGGGCACGGTCGACACGAGCCGGGGCTGTTTGTTCAACTGCTCCTTCTGCACGATCATCAACGTGCAGGGCCGGACGATGCGTTGCCGTTCGGCGGAGGCGATCCTGCGCAGCATCGAATCCAATTACGATCGCGGGATCAACATCTATTTCTTCACCGACGATAACCTTGCGCGGAGTCCCGTGTGGGAAGACGTGTTCGCAGGTCTCGCAAAGATGCGCGAACGCGGCCGACCCGTGCGGTTCATGATGCAGGTGGACACGCAGGCGTGGAAAATCCCGGGCTTTTTGGAGAAAGCGAAGGCGGCGGGATGCTACCTCGTCTTCATCGGGATGGAGTCGGTGAATCCCGCCAACCTCGCGTCTGTCGGCAAGCGCCAAAACAAAGTCGGCGAGTTTGCCAAGATGGTTGCCGGATGGCACGCTGCGGATATACTCGTACACGTCGGCTATATCATCGGGTTCGCACATGACACGGTCGATTCCGTGCGCCGCGACGTTGCGGTGTTGAAAGACGAGATCAAGGTCGACGAGGCGTCATTCTTCATGCTGACGCCCTTGCCGGGGTCGCGGGATCACCACGACATGGTCGTCAACCACGTGCCCATGGATGCCGACCTCAACAATTTCGACAGCTTCCACGAAACCTACCGGCACAACATACTCGCGCCGGGCAGTTGGTATGCCTTGTACCGCGAGGCCTGGGACACGTTTTACGACAAAGAGAATGTGGTCAACGTGCTCCTGCGGGTACCGGCGGACAAGTATTGGCAGGTGTTCTGGCTGTTGTTGTGGAACCGGTACGCGTCGCTGCAGGGCAGTCATCCGATGGTTACTGGTTGGGTGCGGATGAAGGCGCGGAAGGATCGGCGTCCGGAGTTTCCGCGGGAGAGCGTGCCACGCTATGCAGTGCGGCGATTGAAGGATTGGCACGCCTTCGCGCGATTGCTCGTGCGGTTGTTCTACGAGTTCCAGGAGATCTGGATGCTCACGCGGAAGCAGGACGACCCGCGCTGGAAAACGCTGGCAGATTTGCGGACGCGCTGGGGCGAGACGCGCGCGCGGGTATCGGAGTTTGATATGGCCGGGAGTCGCGATGCGGCGGTCGCGGAACTCCGCGGCATGTTGCAGACCGCGTCAGACCGCCTGACCGCCTTGAGCGAACGGCGCCGCACCTTGAGTCACCGCGCGCGCCGGCGCATCCGCGGCAAGGTCAAGGAGATCGACGCGTACATCCGGTCCATCGACGTGCCCACGCCGACCTGGCAGCAGATCGTCCAGGCGGAGCGTTACGTAAGCGAAGGTCTCCTCGCGGGCTACGAAGAACTCGCTATCCGATACGTGGCGCAGCGCCGCCGGTTCAACGCGTACCGGCAAGACTGCTGGCAGCGAATCAAGACCGGCCGTATCCTCACGCTGAACCTCTCCCCCATCCCCCGGCTGCTGTTGTTTGAACTGGTTGTGGGCCTGCGGTTCGGGGTCACCTTCCTCGGTCGATTCTGAGGGAAGTTCGTTCGTCCACAGATTGCACAGATTTTCACAGATTTAAGAATCAAAGAAAACGTACAACAAGGAGAACGGGCGTCTCGCCCGTTTTTCGACCAGTTTGCCCGCAGATTACGCAGATAGTCGCAGATATGGATACCATTGGGTGGGTCTTCTTCGGGACTGAAAGTCCCAAACATATCAGTCCAGGGCAGAGCGAAGCGCCGCCCTGGGATAGGAATTACCACGCATTGAGCGCTGAAGGTGCGAAGCATACTTGGCGCGCACTTCGAGGCGGGTGTGCTTGTCGATGTCAACGCGTGTGTCGGTCATTCCTGTTTCGCACTTTCAGCGCTTGAACTTTTGGGGTGTCCTGTTCCCGGGCCACGCCACAGGCGTGGTTTGCCCCGGGCTATCCTGTTTTGGGCCTTTCAGGCCGAAATGGCAATTGCTATTGCCTTGTCCTCCTTGAAATCCGCTAGAGAGAGTCCGGAATTTCCGAGCTTGTCGTGTTCATGTAGTGGCCGTCGGAGGGGGACAAACCGTCATTGTACAATGCCAACGTCCTGACCCTATAAGGCGGAGGCGGTGAAGCTGAAAAACGCCGGCAGAAGACTGAGTTAGACATTACGACGACACCAAGCAAAAATGCCTTAGCCCGTTCCAAATCCGCCAATGCATCTGCAACTTCAACCAAATCGCTCCGCAGCATAGCCAGCATCGCGGCGAGATGCATTGCAGGTGGCCTTCGTGAAGTTCGCTCCGGGAGACCGCTCAGCACGAGAGCAGCTTCTTCGTAGTCTCCGTCGAACAAGGCCGCTTCCGCGACCTTCAATTTGCGCCGTGTGAAATACCGCCATGAAATCAGCAGCATGCCTATCAAATACAAGGGAACGAGTACAGCAATGAGAAGATTTCCAAGGTAGCTCCCCCAATTTCCGACCACGGTTGGTACCGCGATACAACCAAAGAAAATCTGATCGGCGAGAAGTCGAACGACATCCGCGCGAGTCGTGAAATAGGTGAAACGGACAGGGAAAGGACTTGATGAGCAGTGGGCAGCTTGTCGGCTCCGAATTTGGCCAACAATGGTATCGAGAATTGGGCTCGAACCTTCCTCGTACCGCACTTGAATCTGTCCGACCGGACCTTGCGGAAAGATATGGAGATGAACCGAGGGATCACCACGCCACCACGCTACAATGCTGGAACCCCTGCGTCCAATCCCGGCTTTAGCACCAATCATAACGACCAACGCCGCGAGTACTATCTGCGTCGCGTGCGGCGCGTGCAGGAACCACAGGCTAAGGCTAGAGGCCAGAATTGCAGCGACGAACAGGAACATCAGGGTCGCGTTCGTGACTGTTTCAATCACGCTTGCCCGGAGATATACACGATCCAACGGCGCA
>JAHDWY010000550.1 GCA_023384315.1 Candidatus Hydrogenedentota bacterium
TGGCGTTTTCGTAGAGGACGCGGTAGACCTGTTGGGTGATGGGAAGTTCGACGCCGTGTTTTTGTGCGAGTTCCACGGCGGATTTGGCGGTGCGGACGCCTTCGGCGACCATGGGGGAGGAGGCGAGGATGTCGTCGAGGGTCATGCCTTGCGCGATCTTTTCGCCGACGTTGCGGTTGCGGGAGTGTTGGCTTTCGCACGTGACGATGAGGTCGCCCATGCCGCTGAGACCGGCGAAGGTGAGAGGGTCGGCGCCCATGGCAACGCCGAGACGGGCCATTTCGGCGAGGCCGCGGGTGATGAGGGCGGCCTTCGCGTTGTCGCCGAGTCCGAACCCGTCGCAAGCGCCGGCGGCGATGGCGATGACGTTCTTGAGCGCGCCGCCGAGTTCCACGCCGACGATATCATTACTCGTATAGACGCGAAACCTATCGGAGATAAACGCGGCCTGCGCGGCGTCGCAAGCCGCTGCGTCCAAACCCGCGACGACGACGGACGCGGGCAGGTCGCGCGAGACTTCTTCCGCGTGGCTCGGCCCGGAAAGGGCGAGGACGGGGCCGGGGCCGGATTCTTCCGCAATGACTTCGTGCATGCACCGCAGCGTTTCGTTCTCGATGCCTTTTGCAACGCTCACGCGTATGGTCTCTTGGGAAAAGGAGAACTGGCGCAGTACCGGGCGCATGGCGTGGGAGGGGACGGCCAAAACGGCGATCTCCGCGGCGCGATCGATCTCCATGGAGACTTCCACCTCGTCGGGCAAGCGCATATCACGGAGAAAGAAGGGGCTCTTCCGCGTCGTGCGCAGTTCGTCTGGTTTGTCCTCCTCGCGGCACCAGAGGCGCACCTGGTGTCCGTTCAGCGCGAGCAGACGCGTCAAGGCCAATCCCCAGCTTCCAGCTCCGATGACTTGAACTCGTTTTGACACGACTATCGTGACTCCATGTTGCGGTTTGAAAGTTGGCTGTACAACAAACGCGATGCCGAGGGCGAATTACGCGCCCTCGGCATCCAGTATTCTTTCCCCTGCTTTCGCAAGTCAATCGTTGTGCAATCGCTATGCGACCTCGGCGTCCTTCCTGGAGAGTCCAGACGACACGATCTCTCGGGCCTTATCGCCGAGTTCATGAAGCGAATTAATCTTCGGCTCCAGCCGCGCGATGATCGCTTCCTGTTCTTTCTTGATGGCTTCTTCCTCCGCGAGGATCTTGCTGATTTGCTCGTTAAGACCTGCAGTTGCCTTGTCGATGGCGCCTTGAAGCGCGAGGCGGAAGGTACCGCGGCGATTGTCCAGCGCCTGGGTCAATTGTTCTTTCGTGGCTTTCTGCAACACCGCTTCGACCCGTTCGCCGATACGCTGGTTCAGCTTCGCCTTGCGCGCTTCGTCGCTGCCGAAGGTGCGGGCAATGAGACCAAGAATCAACCCGAGTACGGCGCCCGCGACGCCGCCCGCCGCGAGGAACGTTTGCAACGTGACGGGTACGTCCGGAAGGGAGGTCGTTACCATGTCGACGATGGGCGGGCTCTGCAGCGCGGCGTAGCCGAGTCCCGCGCCCGCGCCTGCGCCCAGCACGAGTCCGATGAAGCCGAACAGCGCGTAAGAGCTTCCCATGCCGGCATCAACCGCGACGATGCTGGCTCGGGTCGCATCGATGGAGCCGCGACCGGCGACATTCGCCGCGTCCGGTACGATCTGCGCCGCGCGCGCGCGCGCGCGCCCTTCGACCTCCTCCACTTCCGCATTCACCTTTTGCTGCAGCGAAGTGATGTAGGCGTCGATTCTTGATTCCAGCTCCTTCGTGAGCGGTTGGAAATCTTCCTTCTTGGCATTCTTCATGTTCTCGCCGGCATTCAACCAATCGCGCAAGGGCTTCAAGATGGCGCCTTCGATGGCGTCCTTGGTCATGTGGTTTTCGACGATCGTTTTGTAGCCGGGGAAGTCCGTGCCGCCGAGGTTGCCGCCGTTCGACATGGTATCGAACTCATCGAGCACGCGCTGTCCTTGCGCCTTGTAGCGCTGCAAGGTGAGCGACAACTGCTCGCGATGACGGCGCAGGTCGTCAAGCCTCGGAACGTTGCGGGTCAATTCCAGCTTTGTTTCCAGCGGCCGCGCGTAGCGGTAGGCCGTGGCGTCGATAAAGCTGCAGATCGATTCCACGATCGCGCCTTCCCGGTTCTCCGTGTAGAGATAGTCGAGCAGCCGATCCTGCAACGCATTAAAATTGCTCCGCTCCATCAAGTATTGCGCGGCGTCCTGCGAAGGATTCTCGGAGTCGTCGATGGCGCGCCGCACCTGGTAGGGAATCCGAATCTTCGCGTTCTTGTCCACTTCCTCGAGTCCGACGTGTTCCGCCTCGAGGTGCGTGGCGACCAGCGCGTAGAGGCTGGAGATGAAGAAAATCTCGGGATTCTGCACGATGCCCTGAAGGCTTCGGATCAAATCCTTCGCCGGACCGCGACGTCCCATGGGATCGATTTCGTGCGGGCTGAGTTGATCGGACTTGTTCAGCACGAAAAACACTTTGCGGTGCTTGTGCTTTACGACCCCTTCGATGAATTCGCGGTTTTGCTCGTTCCCCGCGTTCTGGCTGTCGAGGAGGCAGATCACGAGATGGCAATTGGGAATGATGTCTTGGGTGATCCGTGTGCTGGTATCGGAAATGGTATGGGCGCCCGGCGAATCGACGAGGGCGATATCTTCCGCGATGTTGTCGTTGGGCAACTGCACGATCAATTCGTCGAACTTGTGCCGCAGCGAGTCGAGTTGGGGGAAGTCGTCAGTTGCGTTCATGGTGACAAGGGCGCGGAGCGTGTTCAGCAGGGCGCGGGGGTTGCACTCTTCGTACTCGAGCGCCACCTCGTCATGCCCCTCGCTGCAGGCCACTTCCGCGCCGATGCCGAAGGCTGCGAGCAGATCGCGCAGGCCCGCCACTTCCTCGTCGCTGCAGGGCGTGTGAAGGCGGAGGGCGGCGCGCATGCGTTCGCCGCGCATGACGTGCGTAATCTTGGTCGTGCATTCTTCGAGTACCGTGGGCAGGTACTCATCGCCAAGCAACGCGTTGATCATGGTGGACTTGCCCACGTTAAACGCGCCGAGGAACACGACGCGGTATTTACCGTCGCGCAGTTCGGTGCGTTTCCCCTCGATTCCGGCAAGTTCATGGTCGACCATTCCCTCGAAGTCGGGATCGTCCGTGAAGTGTTGAAGTGAGTCCAAGGCTTCAAAAGCCCAGTTGCGTCGTTCGGCGTGTTGCTCGATGCTCATAAGCGAATCCCCTAATCCTTGCGTTCTCGCGGTAGCGTCTCGTCCGCATTGCTCACCGCCCGAATGGGTCTCGTCGAAATCTCGATGTCCCGGGAGACGCTGCGATATGCTCCCGAGAAAACATGCGGGCCAACTGGTGAGAAATCCAAGCTTGATACTGCGGGATTTGACACCGATTTGCAAGCAAATTCGTTGTCGCCGGCGCACGAGATTCGCATGGAACGGGCAAGTCCGACAGAGGACAGAAGTTACGCCCTGTTTGCGGTGTCGACGGATCGTTTCATTGATTACGGCGAGGAAGCGGAGTACACTTGGTGGAATCACGCCGGGCCGGCAACTTCCCGAAGATTGGGTTTTTTCGGCACCGGTTGAACTTTGGGGTATAGTGGCATCAGGGGTAGGCGGCGCGCCAAGTACGAACGCGCAGCCGGCGGATGGGAAGCGCGTTTGCATCGTTCCACGCGTGATAGCGTATGCG
>JAHDWY010000551.1 GCA_023384315.1 Candidatus Hydrogenedentota bacterium
TTCGTGAAAGCAGTATTCCAGCACCCGGTAAAACGCAATCGTGCCTATGAAACCGTTTCTGCGCTTCTCTGTCAGGTATGAATCGATGTTGCAGGAACGGTTGCGCCAACTGATATGGACCACCGAGAAGAGGCCGACCGGCCCCAGCTTCTCCGAATCGGCCATGAAGTAAATTCCGCTGGGCATGGCGTGGTTGGCGGACCGGCCCAGCATGCCGACAATCTGTTCGCGAATCTGCTTCGGCGAACGCGTGGGGTCGCCATACAGAAATCGCTGAAACGCGGGGTCTTCCATCCAGGAAACGACCGTATCGAGGTCGTCCCGATCGGCGCGCCGAATGTACACGCTGGATTTAAGCGCCATGAGCTACTCCCGCTGTCGCGTTCGAATCGTCGGTTTGGCCGCGTGCGGCGTCGAATTCGGCACGCAGGATTCCATAGCCGTACACGTCGCACGGCGAACCGTCACGTAGACCGTGCCCCCGCAAGACGGCCTCCCTCCGGGCGCCGAGGCCCTCGAGGGCTTTATGTGCGGCATCGTTGGTGGAGTCCACCCGCGCGCTGACCCGGTGCAGGTTTAACTCGTCAAAACAATACTCCACCATCGCACGAAAGGCGCTTTGGTAGAAACGTTCGGACTCGACAACGCCCGCCGCATACACACTGACAGCGCAGGATCGGTTACGCCAGCTCAGATCCTGCACGCTGGCAAGCCCGACGGGCCCCCGATCCTCCGCGGCGCACACGAAATGGCCGGCCGTAGACGAGGGCATCGACATGGCGCCGCCCAACAGCGCGAGGATGTGCGAACCCATCTGTTGCTTGATGCGCTCGTTGTCCCCGTACAAAAAACGACGAAACGCCGGGTCGCCCAACCAGTCGACGATGACGTCCAGATCGCGCCGCTCAGGCCGTCGAAGCTTCAGCTTCATGAAGCGGCTCCTTCAAGCGTTTGAGACCTTCCTCGCGGAACAGGGTGAGCGATTCGAGATTGAAGTACTGCCCCTTAGTGTACACCATGTCGCGCTGCACGCCGTCGCTCTCGAACCCGCGTGCGGCGAGAAACGCCCGGTACGCCCGTTCCGAGCTGATGCAGTGGGACTGGAGCTTGTTCATCTTCTTATCGATGAACGCCGTTCGCAGGATGAATTGAAACACCTCCTCCGCAAGATTGGAAGCGTAGTGCTCATCGTTTCCGAATACCAGAACGATTTCCGCGTAGTCGGACTCCGACTTGGATCCGCGCAGCACGCAACACCCGCAGACCTCGCCGGTCTTGTCCTCCACGGCAAAGAAGGTCCCCATGACGATATCGCGCCGCCCGAGCATCTCTCGCACTTCGTCGATGGTTGGAATCATGACTTCCCGGGATGGGCCAAGCAGAAAGGCGCGAGGAACGCCTGGGTCGTACAGCTGCCACAATGCGAACGCATCGTCGGGCTCAGCCGACCGGATAACAGCATGTTCCCCTGTAATCATGCGGAGGTTCCCTGGTCAGATAATCGATTGGTTGCCGAACGGGTCGCGGTCCCGCTGGCGGACCGTCCGCCCCGGAGGTTTCGCGCGCTTCAGCCGCCCGCACCAGCCCCAACCGCAACTCGGAATCATACATTAGGAAAAAAATACCGGGACTTCAACACTTCCGAAGCCCCGGCCAGTAAACTCTTCGTCGCGCTATCCGTCAGGAAGTTGGTGTGACGATCGCATTCTTCTTCGTGTACACGTAGTCGAGCCACGTCTGCCACAGCGCATTGTACAGGTCCGCAAGGGCGTCTGCCTTGGCCATCTTACCCGAGGTAATCCCGCGAATGTGCTTCATGAAACCCATCTCCTCCAGGTTATCGGGCATTCCGCCCCGCGCGGAGAGTGTCCGGCCGCGAAAACGGGCCGCCTCTCGAAACACAAGTTTTCGACAATATTGGCCAACCGGCGCTGCCGGCGCTTATGATTCTGGATTCTTCACCGAGTTGAACTGGGTCAGGGCGCTCAACAAGCCCTCGAATACGGTGGATGCCGCACCGATAAAGGTGGTCACCAAATCAAAACCCAAGCTCAGAATCGAAAGCAGAAACGACAAGTCGGTCGTCTCGTTGTTCGCAAGCAGCGGAGTCTTGGTAATCGTCGTAACGTGCTTCACAATAGTGTCTCCCGCTCGATGTTCGCAGTCTGTACTGCTCTGGACGCACCCCCGTATGCATCGGGGTCGCGGACGCCAGCGCGAGTATAGCACCGCTCCAACACAGTGTCAACAGTTTCCCAAACAACCGTCGCGCAAGCATTTACAGCGCGTTCCGGTTGGGGGCTCACGCCGCGCGTCTCTCACTATTCTACACGCCGAAACCCGGCACGTTACGGAACGTCGCCCGGCGAGTCCCCTGCTTTATCTATCATGCCTGGACCGCCGGATAAGTTCCCTTTGGGGCCGCCGGTCATGACCCGGAAAGTGCCACGCTGTCGTACCCGTGCGTGTATGCGCCCGGCAAATCCGAATACCCCATCAGGTCGATGTCGATCACGCGTGCCGCCTCGCGACCCTCGTGGATCGCCCAGACGACCAGCGATTGGCCGCGTCGCGCGTCCCCGGCCGCATAGACCTTTTCCTTGCTGGTCCGGTACGTGCCGTAGTCGGCCTTGATGTTTCCGCGCCCGTCCAATTCGAGGTCGAATTGCTTCGGCAATGCATGTTCCGGATGCACGAATCCGAGCGCCAGGAGCACCAAGTCGCATTCCAGCTTGAACTCGCTGCCCGGAACCTCAATCATCTTCGGCCGGCCGCTGGCGTCGGGTTCGCCCCACTCCAGGCGAACGGCGTTGATGTGCGTTACTCTGCCGTCCTTGCCTTCAAAACTCTTGGTCAGGATGCTCCAGTCGCGTTCGCCACCCTCTTCATGGCTGGAAGAGGTCCGAAGAATCAAGGGCCAATTGGGCCACGGGGTCTTTTCGTTAAACCCTTCCGGCGGCTTGGGCAACAATTCGACGGACCATACGTGCTTGGCGCCCTGACGCAGGCTCGTCCCGTGGCAGTCGGACCCGGTATCGCCGCCGCCAAGGACCACCACGTTCTTGTCGGTCGCAAGGATTTCTTTACCGTGAACCTTCTTGCCGGACACCCGCCGATTCTGCTGCGTCAGGAATTCCATGGCAAAATGAATGCCGTCCAGCTCCCGGCCCGGAATCGGCAGATCCCGCGGTTGCGTCGAGCCGGCGGTAATCAGCACGGCGTCAAACTCAGCTTCGAGTTCCGGACCCGTGACATCTTTTCCAACGAAGCAACTGCACTTGAAGATGACGCCTTCCTCTTCCATCTGGCGGATTCGGCGGCGCACGACCTCCTTGTTCAATTTGAAATCCGGGATCCCGTAGAGCAGCAGACCGCCCGGTTCATCGTCGCGCTCGAACACGGTCACCGTATGACCGGCGCGGTTCAGTTGTTGTGCGGCTGCAAGACCCGCCGGCCCGGAGCCCACGACAGCGACTTTCTTGCCGGTGCGCGTCGCAGGTGGCTCCGGTTTGATAAGCCCCTCTTGGAACCCGTGGTCGGCGATGGAGCGTTCGATGAGCTTAATTGTCACCGGCGGCTCGATGATCCCGAGTACGCAGGACGCCTCGCACGGAGCCGGGCAAACGCGGCCCGTGAATTCCGGGAAGTTGTTTGTGGAGTGCAAGCGTTCCAGCGCCTCTTCCCACTTCAGATCTTTGACGAGGTCGTTGAAATCCGGAATGATGTTGCCTAAGGGACA
>JAHDWY010000552.1:0-2215 GCA_023384315.1 Candidatus Hydrogenedentota bacterium
AGGCCAGGCATGGAAAATCCACAATTCGTCCCTGCCAAGGATGGCGCGGGACCGGACATCCGAATTTGGACGTAGCCCACCAACTGAGCAGCGGTACCGGCTCGCGTCAGCGGTACCGTCAAGGTTGGTGTTACACGACTTTCTGAGTTTGTCGACCACGACAAATCCTTTTGTCTAAAACTTGTCTAACTTAACATTTGAATTGTCGCAAAGAATTCCCGAAAAAGCAAGTGAAATATTCCGCTTGGAATACGCTCCGGGATGGCGAGGTCGCGGAATATTTATCGATTTTGCCTGTTCGACTGGCCTTCTCGGTTACGCTTGCTGAACTGCCCTCTCGAAAATTATCCAATGAACCAAGTCGTACAATTTAATATAGACATAATTTGTACAAGATGGTATAAACTTAGACATGAAAAATGACAAATGCCATCCGATTCAGGTCGTTGCGGCTCGAACCGGCCTCTCACAGCATGCGATTCGCGCATGGGAGCGCCGGTATCGGGCGGTCGTGCCGGGGCGCACCGCAACGAATCGCCGCATGTATTCCGACCACGATATCGCCCGTCTACGATTGTTGATGCGAGCCAAAAAGCGCGGACGGACCGTAGGACAGATTGCCCATCTTTCGAATGAGGATTTGCTGGCACTCCTCGAGGGATCGGCCGGACCCGATATCGGCACCCCGGGACGCGCGGCAGCCGAGTTACTCGAGGAGGCGCGTCTCGCCGTCCAGACTCTGGCCGGTGAGCGCCTGGAGGAAGTACTGGAGGAGGCGGATGTATCGCTTAGTCAAATCCGGGTAATTCAAGACGTCGTTGCGCCGCTCATTGAAGAAATCGGCGAAAAATGGCGAACCGGCCAGTTGCGTGTGGCCCATGAACACTTGGCATCCGGCGCGCTTCGAGGGTACCTGACGCGCGTTCGGACCGCCTTGCGGCCGTCGGAACCCGCGCCCACCGTCGTGGTCGCCACGCCCTCCAGTCAATGGCACGAACTGGGCGCACTGATGGTGGCTGCCATCGCAGCGATTGACGGATGGAAGGTGACATACCTGGGTTCGAATCTTCCGGCGGAGGACATCGCCGCGGCGGCCCGAATCGTGAACGCACGGGCGGTCGCGCTCAGCATCGTCTATCCGGCGGACGATCCGCTGCTCTCCGAGGAGTTGCGGAGGTTGCGCCGCATGCTTCCGAACGACACCCGGATTCTCGTGGGCGGCCGTGCCGCGGACGCGTACGCGCCGGCCCTGGGGGATATCGCCGCCGTGGTCTTGAACGAACTCGCCTTGTTTCGCGAATCATTGGAAGACGCGCGCTATGCGGTCTCCTGAAACGGGCTTATTCGCGCGCCCTGGGGGTGACTTCCAGTTCTATGCGCTTGCCACCGCGCAACACCACGATGGAAACGGGCTCTCCTATTTTTAGCGCTTCTATGGCGTAGGTGTAGTCGTAGATGTTCTCGATGGTCGCACCGCCTAGTTCCACGACAAGGTCCCCGCCTTTCACGCCGGCCTGGTCCGCCGGACCGCCTTCCGCCACGCCCGCCAGTTTAAGCCCGTTCCCTCCGTCTTGCGAGTAGTCCGGGATGGTGCCCAGGTACGCGCGCATGCCTGCGCCGCCGGTCTGGTGGGCCGGTTGCGCCTGGGGTATATAGTCCGGGGCTTCCTCCCGTTCGGCCAGGTGAATCGTGGCTTCCGCCATGAACCGGGCGATCCGCGCCGCGCCACTGTAATTGAGGGTATCGGGCGTGTCGCGAGGCGAGTGGTACTCCTCGTGCGCACCCGTGAACGCGTTGACGAACGGCACGCCGCGAACGAAAAATGACGTCGCGTCGGTCGGGAGGAAACTGTCGTCTTGGGTCGTGACTTTGAGTCCGCCGGCGACCTTCTGCCACTCGGGCAGCAGATCGGCCCAGATGGAACTGGAACCGACGCCGCCAATGACCACGGCCTCCCGCATACGGCCGATCATGTCCAAATTCACGTAAGCGGCGATCTCTTCCGTCAGCGGTTCGGACTCGGGGACGTCGCCGAAGTCCTGCACAAACTTGGCGGAACCCAGAAGCCCCAGCTCCTCACCGGACCATCCCGCAAATACGATATCGCGCGCCGGCGCGAATTCGCCTCGCTCCTTGCGGTACATGAGATACTGTGCAATCTCGAAGATCCCGGCAACGCCGGACGCATTGTCGTCCGCGCCGTAGTGAATCTCCT
>JAHDWY010000552.1:2225-3704 GCA_023384315.1 Candidatus Hydrogenedentota bacterium
CCCGCTCGTGGTCCCGCGCCAACGAGCCGGATCCGCGGCCGCGGCCCAAGTGATCGATGTGGGCGCCGACCACCACGATGCCCTTGCCAGTATCTTCATCCGCGGTGAGCCGTCCCAGCACGTTCCGTCCGGTCCTCTTTTCCTGGACGATATCGACGTCCACTTGAAGCCGAACATCCGGCGGTTCGAATCCCATGACCGGCTCCCCGGTATCCAGTTCGGACTGCAACGCTTCAAGCGTTCGGCCGTGGGTGCTGAGCAGGGCCTCCCCGAGGCGATCCGTCACAGACACGGCGGCAACGCTCGTACCCGAGAAGGACGCGTCGAACTGAAGACCCACCAGGGAATCGGTCGCCTGGGAATTGGGCCCGCTGACGAAGACAATGCCGGCAGCGCCACGGTCGCGGGCAACCATCGCCTTGTATCGAAGGCTCGCGTACTGCGTGAGATGAAGCCGTCGTTCCGTCGAAATATCTTCCGGGATGTAACGAAACACGACGACCCACTTGCCCGTGACGTCGAGATGGACGTAGGAATCGTATTCCGGGAGTTCCTCTAACGCGGGCGCCACGATGCCATATCCTGCAAACACGACCGGTGCGTCGACGGACCCGGTCTTGGAGAAGGCCAGAGGACGCCAGGCTTCCTCGACGGGGTAACAGTCCGGTTCCGGTACCCCGGTGCGGGCAATGCAGAGGCGATTGCCGGAGCCGAGGGATACGCCCGCGGTGAACTCGAACGGTTGAAACCAGGACCCGTTCTCGCCCGCCGGCGTCAAGCCGAGTTCCTCGAAGACGCCCGCGGCGTACTCCGTAGCCAGACGTTCCCCTTCCGTTCCGGTGAGCCGGCCTTCCATCGCTTCCGACGCAAGATACTCGACATGCAACTGCACGTCCTCCGCACGTACGACGGCTTGCGTCCGGGAAAACTCGGGTGCCTGGATGTCTTGCGCATAGGCGGGTAGCACCAATAATACGGGGAAAAGCGAATTAAGGAACTGCATTGAGGATCCTTACGTGTCGTTTCGGCGCACGGTACGGGTGGCTCGGGAAGAGTCAGAGTTACTCGGCGTACAAGGACATGCTACACGGGTCACCGCGTTGTAGCAATAAGGGTCGCTGAACGCCGATGGCGGAGCTTTCGTTATCGCCACGGCGACGCGCGCCTAAGTTGGAGGACCACCCGTTCCCATGGACGGGAAGGGATCAAGAACACCTATGTACGGAATTCGTCAGTGAACCACTTCAAACCGCGGCACGGCGATCGCGGGAATCGACGGGGGTATGGCGTTGACCGCAACAGTTTCCGAGCCGGATTCGTTACCGGGCGACGCCTCGGTGGTCGTACTCGCAGCGGTAACGGTCGACATGATGTTTCCACTGGCTGCGAGATCGACCTGGACGACGACCTGGAACACCGCGCCCTCGTTCCGCGCCACGGCCGCCCTGGAGAACGGCACCGTGCCGGTTGCGCCAACCG
>JAHDWY010000553.1 GCA_023384315.1 Candidatus Hydrogenedentota bacterium
CGCGATCCAAGAAGAACGGTTGCGTTCCGAGGACTCCCCTCCCACCAACGTCAAGATAGCCAACCTCGAGGTATTTCCCGGGGTAGGCAGCGATGAATTGTCCGCAGGGCAACTGTCAGACGCTGGCGCTCTGGACAGCCCGGGGTTGGGTATGGAGGCGGACGAGCGCGTCCGTGAGGCCATCGACAGCGACCGGCTGTTGAGCGGGTACACCTTTAAGGAGTTCCTGGTTGGCCCTGCAAACACATTCACGTTGAAGGCCGCAAAGGCCCTGGGCGAGAAGCTGGCGCGGGATTTCAACCCCCTCTATGTATGCGGCGAGGAGGGTCTCGGCAAGACACATCTTCTGAATGCGGTTGGAAATGCCGTGCTCGCGAAGAATCCCGACCTGCGCGTGGCGTACGTGTCGACCAGCCATTTCGCCGGCGCCTTTGCCAAGGCCGTGAAACACGACGAACTCTCGGATTTTCGCGATCGTTTCTGCCGGTGGGACGTGCTGCTTATCGACGATATTCAATTCCTGGCAGGCCGGCAGGAAGCACAAGAAGAGCTGTTCCATGTTTTCAACGCGCTTGTCCACGAAGGCCGTATTGTCGTCATCGCCGGCGACCGCCCGCCGGACAAGCTGACCGAATTCCAGAAAGGGCTCACCTCCCGATTCTCTTCGGGGATTGTCACGAAACTGCGCCCTCCCGAGATGGACGTGCGTCTGGCCATCTTGAAGCGATATGCCGAATCGCACCGGGTTGCCGTTTCGGAAGAGGTCTTATCCCTGGTGGCGACACGGATCGCAAGCGACATTCGAAGGATGCGGGGAGCGTTGCGAAAAGTCATCGCATATGCGAAACTGGTTGAGCAAGAAATTACGCGTGAGATGGCGAACGAGGTTTTGGACAGCCTCGGCGCCGAGGATGCCGCGTAGCTGGGTAGGAGTGTCCTGTGCCGCCTAAAATTGCCAAACGCCGGCTGGGAGACGTGTTGCTGGAGCAGCAGCTGGTCACCCAGGAACAGCTTCAGGAATGCATCGCCGTCCAACGGTCGTCTGGGCAAAGCCTGGCGTCGGTCCTCGTGGCCAAGGGGTATCTGGGTGAGGAAGATCTCGTCGTTACCTTGAGCGAACAGCTCGGCATACCCCATATTCGCGTCGCCAACTACAACATCCCCCAAGAGGTGCTGAACGAAGTCCCGGAATCCCTGGCGCGCCAGTACCAGATGCTCCCCGTATCCGTCACCGGAGACGTGCTCACCCTGGCGATGGCCGACCCGCTGAACATCATGGCCCTCGACGATCTTCGCATGCTCACCAGCTACGAGATCGAGCCGGTCGTGGCGGTGCAGTCGGAACTGAACGAAGCCATCAGCAAGCACTACGGCGGGCAAAGCAGCGCAAGCCTTTTTGATGAACTCGTCGGCGGCGAGAACAAGCAGGATGGCATCGAAGTCGTCGATGAAGAAGAACACATCGAAGACATCGCCCATATGCAGGCGGAGGCGCAAGACGCCCCGGTCATTCGCCTCGCCAATCTCATACTGCTCAAAGCGCTTGAGAATCGCGCGAGCGATATTCACATCGAGCCCTTCGAGAAAGTCCTTCGCGTCCGTTATCGCGTGGATGGGATGCTGGAAGAAACCAAGAACCCGCCGAAGAGCGTGCAGTCGGCGCTGATATCGCGATTCAAGATCATGTCCGGCCTGGACATTGCCGAGCACCGGCTTCCCCAGGACGGCCGGTTCCGCACGCGGTTCAAAGGCCACGACATCGATTTCCGCGTGTCCATTCTCCCCTGTTATCACGGCGAGAAGATCGTAATGCGCGTGCTCGACAAGAGCAGCCTGACACTGGACCTCGACGGATTGGGGTTTGCCGCACAACCCATGGACGCGTTTCGCGAAGCGCTCGCGCTTCCTTTCGGAATGATTCTCCTGACCGGCCCTACCGGTAGCGGAAAGACGACAACGCTTTACAGTGCATTGCACAAACTGAACGGCCCGGATACAAACATCATCACGGTAGAGGACCCGGTCGAGTACGAACTTTTCGGCGTCAACCAGGTGCAGGCTCGATCCGAAATCGGGCTCACCTTTGCCGCCGGGTTGCGCAGTATCCTCCGCCAGGACCCCGACATCATCATGGTCGGTGAGATTCGAGACGAAGAAACGGCCGATATCGCCATCAAGGCAGCTTTAACCGGTCACCTGGTGTTGAGCACCCTCCACACCAATGACGCGTCGAGCGTGTACACCCGCCTTATCGACATGGGTATGGAGCCTTTCCTTGTCCAGTCTTCCGTTGGTTTGGCGGCCGCCCAGCGCCTGCTGCGCCGCGTATGCCCGGACTGCAAGGAACCGATTCGCGTGCCGCCGGATGTGCTGGAGCGGATTCAGTACCGCCACCCGGAAGGCGCGCCGCCCCCCAACTTCGTTCGCGGCCGCGGTTGTGGCAAGTGCAAAGACACGGGCTATCGCGGCCGCTTGGCTGTGATTGAAGCGATGCCTAACTATCCCGAGATTCAGGACCTTATCATGACGCGGCAACCCGCTAGCGATATCAAGCGGGTGGCCATGGAGTGCGGCATGCGGTCCCTGCGCCAGAACGCCCTCGAGAAGGCGGCCGAAGGCGCTACCACGATTGAGGAAGTCTTGCGCGTGTCCGCGATGGACTAGCGCGGTCGTTCACCCAACGGGGGACTCATGATTACAATCAGCATCAAAGAACTGCTCACCAAGACGATTGAGAAAGGCGCCAGCGATCTTCATATCGTCGTCGGCTCCCCGCCGATCATTCGCCTGAACGGCAACCTCGAGGCCATGCACGAGTATCCCGTGCTCAAGCCGGACGAGACGCAGGAGATTATCTACAGCGTCATGAGCGAAGAACAGATCGCCATGTTCGAAACCGATCGGGAATGTGACCTCTCGTTCGGAATCGAGGGGTTGAGCCGGTTTCGTCTGAACGTGTATCGGGATCGGGGTTCCGTGGTGGCCGCCTTTCGTTCCATTCCCTTTGAAATTCGCTCCTTCGAGGAACTGGGCCTTCCTCGCGTTGTGGCCGATTTCGCTTATCGGCCCCTCGGCCTGGTACTCATCTGCGGCCCGACCGGTAGCGGTAAATCGACCACGCTCGCCGCGATCATCGACAAGATAAACCGGGAACGGCCGGTCCATATTATCACCATTGAGGATCCCATCGAGTACCTGCACAATCACAACGTCGCCACGATCAACCAGCGCGAAGTCAACGCGGATACCAAATCGTTCGGGGCCGCGCTCAAGCGCGTATTGCGTCAGGATCCCGACGTAATCCTCATTGGTGAAATGCGCGATCCGGAAACGATCGCGGCCGCGCTTACCGTGGCAGAGACGGGGCACCTCGCGTTCGCCACGCTGCATACCAACGACGCCTTGCAGTCCATCAACCGTATTGTCGACGTGTTCCCATCGAACCAGCAGGATCAGATTCGTACGCAGTTGTCCTTCGTGCTGGAGGGAATCGCCGTGCAGCAGCTCATCCCTCGAGCCGACGGGATGGGCCGCGCTCTCGCGTTGGAAGTCATGCTGCCCAACACGGCCATTCGGTCGCTGATTCGCGAACAAAAACTCCAGCAGATTCCGTCCATGATCGAAATCGGCGCCGGGGAAGGGATGATGACCATGAACCAGTCTCTGTACCGGCTCATGCGCCGCAACGTCATTACGAG
>JAHDWY010000554.1 GCA_023384315.1 Candidatus Hydrogenedentota bacterium
TCGACGGCAAGCTTTGGGAAGAGCAGCCGGAGGTGATCCCGGTTTGTGTGGATTGTCATCAACCCCACGAGGCACGGCGAATTTTTTACGAAGAGGGCGTGAGCGACCGGGACTGCATGGCCTGTCACGCGGAAGCCGTGCAGGGCGCGGACGGCACCTTGCCGGCCGTGGACGCGATGCTGTTGGGGAGCTCGACCCACCAGGAGGTGAGTTGCGCCCAGTGCCACACGGGGATCGAACCGCGACATCCCGAGCGGCCCTGCGCGACGGTGGCCGAAAAAGTAGACTGCTCAATTTGCCACGCCGATCAGGTCGATCAACACGCGCGAAGCATCCACGGTCAACTTCTCGCGCAGGGAGATGCCGACGCGCCGCTTTGTCTTGATTGCCATGCGGGACATGGCACATTGGCAAAAACCGATCCGGCCTCGCCCACCTATCCCACCAACGTGCCCAATCTGTGCGGGCGCTGCCATCGCGACGGCGAGAAAGCGGCAACGCGCATCGGGCCCGAGTTCGCGGGAATCGTCCCCAACTATACGGAAAGCGTCCATGGCAGGGGGCTATCGGAAAGCGGGCTGATTGGGACGGCCACGTGTACGAGTTGCCACACGGCCCACATGCCGTTGCCGCCAAGCGATCCAGAGTCCACCGTGAATCGGGCGAACATTGCCGACACCTGCGGGCAATGCCACGCGGGTATCGAAAGCCAATTCCTGAGCAGCATCCATTCAACGCTGGTCAGCGACGAAGCGCCGGAAGATTTGCCTGTGTGCAGCAGTTGCCACACGGCGCACAGCATCGCGCCCACGGATGCCGATACGTTCAAGTTGGAAATCGTGGAGACCTGTGGCGAGTGCCACGCGTACGTGACGGAGACGTACTTCGACACGCAGCATGGCAAGAAGTCCAAGCTGGGTTCCGCGTTGGCGGCGAAGTGTCATGATTGCCATGGCGCCCACGACATCCTGCCGCCGACCGATCCGGCGTCTCATTTGAGCCACGACAATATCATAGAAACGTGCGCGCAGTGTCACCCCGGCTCCAATCGCCGCTTCGCGGGCTACCTGACGCACGCGACGCACCACGACTCCGAAAAGTACCCGGCGCTGTTCTTCTCGTTCTGGGCGATGACGTCGCTATTGGTGGGTACCTTCGGGTTTTTCGGACTTCACACGCTTATGTGGTTCCCCCACTCTCTCCGGGAGATTCGAAAGAAACGCGAACTCGCAAAAACCGAGGGCGAAAAGAAACGGGTGATGGTACGCCGCTTCGACCCAATCGTCCGGCAGATGCACTTCGTACTGATACTCAGCTTCTTCGGGCTCGCCCTAACGGGAATGGTGCTGAAGTTCTCGTACATGCCCTGGGCGCAATGGCTGTCCGATGCGTTAGGGGGCGCGCATGCCTGCGGCACGATACACCGAATCTGCGCGGTGGCCATGTTCATCGTCTTCGCCATTCACATCGGATACATCGTTCAGCGAAAACGCAAATCTGGTTCGACCTGGAAGAGTATCCTGCTCGGCCCCGGTTCGCTGGTGCCGAATTGGCGCGACGTGCAGGAGTTTATCGCCACGGTGAAATGGTTCCGCGGGAAAGGTCCGCGGCCGCAGTATGGTGAATGGACGTACTGGGAGAAGTTTGACTACTTCGCCGTGTTCTGGGGCGTCGCCATCATCGGTTCGACAGGGTTGTTCCTGTGGTTCCCGGAAGAATTCACGCTGGTGCTGCCCGGTTGGCTCATCAACGTGGCGCAGATCATCCACAGTGACGAGGCGCTGCTGGCGGTCGGGTTCATCTTCACGATCCACTTCTTCAACACGCACGTCCGTCCCGAGAAGTTCCCTATGGACATGGTCATGTTCACGGGCGTGGTTCCGGAAGAAGAGTTGAAGGAAGAGCGTCCGCGGTTCTATGAGCGCTTGAAGGAATCCGGCGAACTCGAGCAGCGGCTCACCGAAGACGCGCCCGCGAAGGAGTACAAATTCTGGGCCGCCCTCTTCGGCGCGGCGGCACTGGTGATTGGTTTTGGGCTAGTGCTGCTGATTATCTGGTCCATGGTGTTCGGGTATCGGTAATGATCGGGAAACGTCTAGCAACGACACGATAGCGGCCGCCTCGGACTCGGTTTTCCCTGACAGCTCCTCACTGGTGCGTCAGAGACGGTCACTTCCGAGTGTCGTGCATTGTCTTCCCTTGGCTTCGAGATTAGGTTCGAGCATACAGGAATGCTTCGCGCACCGCGACATTGATCTGGTCATCGGACCAGTCGGGGTGTTGCATCCGTAAGCCGGCCGCCTTCAGTTCGCGCGCCATGTTGTAAATGCGCTGCATCGCATCCAGCTTCTGCGCGGGCGTCACGGCTCGAAGTATATTCCAGTATTCCGAGTCGTCCATGGGTTTATTGTACTCCACTCATGCGGAGCAGAAAACTTTGCGGAAAGGTTCTACGCCGTCATGGCGCTCGATTGCCGGAAGGGGATGACGAGGTTTCGGTCGCATTCGTGTCCGGCGGCCCCGGCGCCGTTGGGGGTGAGCGAGTGTGCGGCGAACGTCTCGTCGCTGAGCCCCTTCGTCGCGATCTCCAAACGATCGTCGTGGACGTCGATAACGCGGTATTCGATGGGGTATTCCGCGAGTGCGCCGGTCACGACGTGGACAAGGTGGGAATCCTGAACGGCGTAATGCATGTGGGCATGACCCGCCATAACCGCGATAACTTGCGGGAACATCGCCAGAAACTCGCGGAGGATCTGCCCGTTTTCCAATGATTCCGGTTCAAGCATCCGGTCCCATTTCAGCCTCCCGGGCAGCGGGACTACCGGGTAGTGCAAAGCGACGACGGTCGGTGTAACGGGATTTCGGGCGAGGTCTTCGCGAAGCCAATCGAATTGGTGCGGGGGTATCGACCACCGGTACGCGGGTTTTACGTCTTCCCGGTGGGGACACAGGGAGCCGTCTTCCCATCGCCACCAAGGATCCAATACTGCGACGTGAAGGTTCTGATGGGTAAACGAATACACCGTGTCGGGCGTTGGCAGGTGGTCGTGGTAGGCTTCGATAAACCATGCGCGCGCCCGGGGACCTTGAAAGTCCTGGTTGCCTCCGATGGGATAGTAGCGAACGCCGAGGGAGTCGAGCATGTCGCGCGCGGCGTAAACAGCGTCACGTGATTCGTAGGCGGCGAGATCGCCGGTGACGAGAAGGAATTCCGGGTTCAACGCCTGGAGGTCGCGGCGCAGGCAGGCGACGATCTCGGGCATCTTGGAATGGATGAGCAGATTGTTGCCGCATCCATCAGTTTGCGCCGCGAAATGCGGGTCCGATATTTGGACAAACTTCCACACTGGCCTTACCCCACATATGCCTAACCTTAGGGAACGCGAAATTCGTTCACGGCTTTGCCGGGCGCCTTCGGGAAACATCCCCCTAAATCCCCCTTCAAAGGGGGACTTCAGGCCATCCGTTACATTCGACCAAACATAAATAAGGTACAAACGCTACAGGACGTCAGCGAGAGGTCCGAGATGCACTTTGGACCGATTAGTCTATTCCCATTCGTTTCATGGCGCGCCACAGTGTTGTACGGCCTACGCCAAGAATGTTCGCCGCCTCGCTCCGGTTTCCCCGGGTCCGTTTGAGCACCGCGCGAATCACGTCCGCGCTTAGATCTTGCGGGGGCCGTGCCCAGCGCG